>JALONX010000797.1 GCA_025454695.1 Chloroflexaceae bacterium | reverse complement strand
TCCGACATGCTGAAAGGCAAGCAGGGGCGGTTCCGCCAGAACCTGCTGGGCAAGCGCGTGGACTATTCCGGCCGTTCGGTGATTGTGGTGGGGCCGAAGCTGCAACTGCACCAGTGCGGGTTGCCCAAGAAGATGGCCCTGGAGCTGTTTAAGCCCTTTGTGATGCGGCGGTTGGTGGAAAAGGGCTATGCCCACAACATCAAGAGTGCCAAGCGCATTGTGGAGCGGGTGCGCCCGGAAGTATGGGACGTGCTGGAAGAGGTCATTAAAGACTACCTTGTGCTACTCAACCGTGCGCCGTCGCTGCACCGCCTCTCCATCCAGGCTTTTGAAGCCAAGCTGATCGAAGGCTCGGCTATTCAGCTGCACCCGCTGGTGTGTGCGGCCTTCAACGCCGACTTTGACGGCGACCAGATGGCCGTTCACGTGCCGCTGTCGCGCAAGGCCCAGGAAGAGGCCCGCACCCGCATGTTGAGCAAGTACAATCTGCTCAGCCCGGCCCACGGCGAGCCGATCATCACACCGTCGCAGGACATTGTGTTGGGCTGCTACTACCTGACGATGGTGCGCCAGGGGGCCAAGGGCAGTGGCAAGCTGTTTTCCAACATCAACGAGGCCATGCTGGCCTACGACAAGAAGCTGCTCGATGTGCAGGCACCGGTCTTCATTAAGATGACGCAGAACGACCTGCATAGCTTCAAGTTTCCCCAGTACACTAGCTACCGCGAAGCTTCCGACGTGCGGGGCATCGCATCGCTGGAAAACTGGGTCTCGCCAGGCCGTGAGGGCGGGGTGAATGGCAGCGCTAGCCTGGAACACCACTTCCGCAAGAGTGACCTGTCGGTGCGCTTCTCGTCGCAGAATGGCGAACAGGTGGCCATTGTCGAGACCACCATCGGACGGTTGATCTTCAATAGTGCCCTGCTGCCGCCCATGCGCTTCCGCAACGACCTGGTGGCCAAGAAGGGGCTGAAGGAGATTATTGCCGACTGCTACCAGTATTACACCAACCTGAAGAACGTGGCCGAGGAAGACCTGGACGCCATCCGCCAGCGCTTCGGCAACCGTTCCGAGCAGGAACTGGTGCGTATTCTCGGCTCGGAAATGACGGCAGTGCAGGCCGACATGATCAAGGCGCTAGGTTTCCAGTACGCCACGCTCGGCGGCATGACCATCGGCATCAACGATATTGAAGTGCCGCAGAAGAAGCACGACATTATCGGCGACGCTGAGGCGAAGGTATCCGACGTGGAGAAGCAATTCCGCCGTGGTCTGATCACGGAGGAAGAGCGCTACCGTGAGGTGGTGGACATCTGGCAGAAGGCCACCAAGGAGACCTCCAACGCGGTGAAGGAGAACCTGAACGCCTTTGGCCCGGTGGCGATGATGGTGAACTCGGCGGCCCGTGGGAACATCAACCAGCTGAGCCAGATGGCCGGTATGCGCGGACTTATGTCTGACCCCACCGGGCGGATTATCGAGCTGCCGATTAAGGCCAACTTCCGCGAAGGCCTTTCGGTGATGGACTACTTCGTTTCAACCCACGGTGGGCGCAAGGGTCTGGCGGACACCGCCATGCGAACCGCTGACGCCGGGTACCTTACCCGTCGTCTGGTGGACGTGGCCCAGGACGTGATTGTGACGATTGAGGACTGCGAAACCGAGGACGGGCTGTGGCTCCATGCAGCAGACGACACCGAGCTGATGGAAGTGTTGCCCAACCGCATCGTGGGTCGCATCGCGGCGGCTGACCTGCTGCACCCGCAGACGGGCGAGGTGCTGGTGGCTCGCAACGAAGAGATTGACGAAGAGAAGGCCAACGCTATCGGCAAGGCCGGAATCGGTTCAATCTTCGTCCGGTCGCCGCTGGCCTGCCAGGCCGAACACGGCATCTGCCGCATGTGCTACGGGCGCAACCTGGCCACCGGCAAGCTGGTAGACATCGGCGAGGCGGTGGGCATTATTGCCGCTCAGTCCATTGGTGAGCCGGGCACGCAGTTGACGCTGCGAACCTTCCACACTGGTGGTGTGGCCAGCGCCGACGACATCACGCAGGGTTTGCCCCGCGTGCAGGAGATCTTTGAGGCTCGCTCGCCCAAAGGTAAAGCACTGCTGGCGGAGATTGACGGCACGGTGCAGATTAGCAAGGATGACGAGGGCGTGCGCACGGTGAAGATTTTGTCGAGCGAAGTCTATACCGATGAGTACGTGCTGCCCGCCGACTTTGTGCTGGCAGTGGCCGACGGCAGCGAAGTGGCCGAAGGGCAGGTGCTGGCCGAAAGCAACCGCAGCGACTCGACCGATGGGCCGATTGTGGCCCGGCTGGCGGGGCGGCTGCATGTGCAGGGCGACCGACTGGTCGTGAGTCTGGAAGACCGCGAAGAGCGCGAACTGGTGGTGCCGCACACCTCCCGCTTCCGCCCCGACATTGACAACGGGGTGCGGGTGGTGGCCGGGCAGCAGCTCACGGACGGCAGCGCCGACCCGCAGGAACTGCTGTCGCTCCAGGGCAAGGAAGCCGTGCAGCGCTACCTGGTGAACGAGGCCCAGAAGGTCTACCGCAGCCAGGGCGTGAACATCAACGACAAGCACATTGAGGTGATTGTGCGGCAGATGTTGCGGCGCGTGCGCATCGAGGAGCCGGGCGATACGGGCCTGCTGCCGGGCGAACTGGTTGACGCCACCGAGTTCCGGCGGCTCAACAACGAGATCGTGAGCCAGGGCGGCGAGCCTGCCACGGCAGCGACCATGCTGCTGGGCATTACCAAGGCGTCGCTCAACACCGACTCGTTCCTATCGGCGGCTTCGTTCCAGGAAACGACCCGTGTGCTGACCGAGGCGGCGATCACCGGCAAGGTGGACTACCTGCGTGGTCTGAAGGAAAACGTGGTGATCGGCAAGCTCATCCCGGCGGGCACGGGCATCGAAAAGCGCACGCTGCTCGATGGCGGACGGCGGGGCGAAGACCTGGTGGGCGAGATGGCCCGCATCCTCGAAGAGGGTGCGGCCAACCAGGCCGAACGCCAGGAGATTCGCTCACCGGAGGACGTGCTGCGGGCCGAGGCGCTGTTGGGGCTGCGGGACGATGATCTCGTCGGCGTGCCCCTGGGCGACGGCGATGACGAGGGCATCGAAATCCCCGCTGACACCGACCCGGAACTGGCCGCCGCGCTGCGTGCGTTGCTCAGCAACGAGGGCGACGGCGACGACCTTGACGACGCTGCCGCCCTGGACGGCAAGGACGGCGACGAGGAGTAGGAAGAACTGGGGAACCGAGAATCGGGGAACGAACCTCATTCAGCAGGTAAAAAGGCCAGGGGCCTGTGTCTTACGACACGCGCCCCTGGCCTTTTTGTGGTTCCAACGTTCGTTGATTGATACCTTTGTAATGCAATGTTATATCAGCGCCATCCA
>JALONX010000796.1 GCA_025454695.1 Chloroflexaceae bacterium | reverse complement strand
CAGTGGGCCTGCTTGGTCTGGCTGTGCAGGTCGCTGGCGTCGGCCAGGTGCTGGTTCAGCACCGCGATCAGCTTTTCGCGTGAGTCGGCGCGAATATCAATGCGGGTGGGAAAAGTACGTGCCGTCATTCAAAGCCTCCTTTACGATTTTTTTGCCACAGAGGACACAGCGGACACCGAGGGTAAGACATACCAACATGTGTGACCCTGGCGACGCTAGCCTACGGTAAGCGGAAAACACGAGGGTGAAGCGAGAGAACTGATGATTCGATTATACAATACTTTACAGCACAGTTTGCACGGCAAGTTGTGGTGCCGGTCTTATTGCGCAGATAAAGCTCGCTGGTAACGTGTTCACTTGACGATATGTAGTGCGGACTTGAGTCCGTTGCATGGGTGTGTTAGCCAGGACGCAGACTAAAGTCCGCACTACGTAGACCCTTCATTGTGAAACTACGTGTAGCATTATTGTGATGAGGAGGTGCTGGTCTCCTTCGCCCGCCCTCCGTGATCTCTGTAATCTCTGTGGCAAAAATACGGCGCATCTCAGCCGGTATTCTTTAGCCCGGCGGCGATGCCGTTGATGCAGAGCAGGATGGCCGCTTCAACCTCCTCGTGGTGCGGGGCGTCGGGGGCGGCCCGCAGGCGGCGCAGCAGTTCCACCTGCACATAGCTCAACGGGTCAACATAGGGGTTGCGCCGCTTGATCGAGCGTTGCAAAATCGGCATGGTGTCGAGCAGTTCGCCAATTTCAGCAATCGCGCAGATCAACAGACTCGCCCGGGCATGTTCCGTGGCGATGGTCGTGTACATCCGTTCGGCCAACGCCTGGTCGGGCACTAGCTCAGCGTAGCGGCGGGCTATATCCATGTCGGCCTTGGCCAGAATCATCTGGGCGTTGTCGAGCATAGCCCGAAAGAAGGGCCAGTTTTTGTACATGGAACGGAGCAGGTCGAGTTTTGGGGATTGGAGATCAACAATTGACGATTGACGATTGACGATTGACGATTGGAAACTCGTTTGGCCTGCTACGAACCAATCGCCAATCTCTAATCGCTCACAACCAAGATATGCTGCCAGGGCGTAGCCCAACCCATACCATCCCGGCAGGGTGTGGCGGCTCTGCATCCAGCTGAAGACCCAGGGAATAGCCCGGAGATCTTCGATACGGTTGCTGTTTTTGCGGCTGGCCGGGCGCGAGCCAATGCGCAGGCGCGAGATTTCGGCAATCGGGGTGGCACTGCGGAAGTAGGTGAGAAAATCGGGATTTTCGTAGACCAATGCCCGGTAGTGCTGGCGCGACAGCACGGCTAGCGTTTCCATCGTTTCGCACAAGGCCGCCTCGGGCACGGGGGCCGGTTGCAGCCCGCCCCGCAACATGGCGTTGACCACCTGCTCCAGGTGGCGATGGCCCGTCTGCGGCTCCAGGTAGCGGTCGGAAATCACCTCGCCCTGCTCGGTCATCTTGAGTTGGCCCCGCAGCGTGCCCGGCGGCTGAGCGAGAATGGCGCGGTTGGCCGGACCGCCCCCCCGCCCCACCGCGCCGCCGCGCCCGTGGAAGAGCCGCAGCCGCACACCCTGCCGTTCGGCCACCTCGGTCAGCTCAGTCTGCGCCCGGTAGAGCGCCCAGTTGGCCGCCACAAAGCCGCTGTCTTTGTTGCTGTCGGAATAGCCCAGCATCACCTCTTGCAGATTACCGCGCAGACTCAGATGCTCGCGGTAGGCGGGCTGGTTCAGGCAGGCATCAATCATGCCGCCCGCATGGCGCAGGTCGTCGTCGGTCTCGTAGAGCGGCACAATGTTCAGGCGGCTGTATTTGCCCGGCTGGTAGAGGCCTGCTTCACGGGCGAACAGCAGCACTGTTAACACATCACTGACGCTGGTGGTGGTGCTGATGATATAGCTTTCGATGATCTGCGGATCGATCTGTTCCAGCAGAGCAGCGATGGTGCGAAAGGTCTGAAGCGTCTCGTTGGTTTCGGGACTGTAGGCCAGGCGCAGCGGCACCAGCGGGCGGTGCGTCGCTAGCTCGGCGGTGAGCAGGGCCAGGCGTTCGGTTTCGTTTAGCGCGGCGAAGTCATCACAAATGCCCGCTTCCTGCAGCACCTCAACCAGGGCGCTCAGGTGGCGGCTGCTGTGCTGGCGAATATCGAGCGTGGCGCTGTGCAGGTGAAAGACCTCGATATTGATAATCAGGTCGTGCAACATGCGGGCGGCGAGTCGTCCGCCGCTGTGCTGTTGCAAGCTGCGCTCCATCACGCCCAGGTCGTCGAGCAGTTCGTCGGCGTGGCGGTAGAAGCTGCCGTCGAGTGGCAATTCGGCTGCAAAGCCCCATTGGGGCAGATACTCCACCGTGTGGGCCAGGCTGTTTTCCAGCTTCTGGTGGATGAACATGCACTGGCGGCGGTAGGGTTCGCGGGGGTATTGCTCGTGGGCTTTTTCGGCCAGTTTGGGGAAGATGGCGGCGTTGCGGGCCAGGCTGGCTTCAAACTCAGCGCTGATAGGCACCTGGCTGGTGGCCGGGCTGAGATCGTAGCGCAGGTCGTCTACCTTCTTGATCAGATAACTGAGCATGGCGCTCCGCAGCAAGCGCACCGTTTGCACCGTCACTTCTGGCGTCACAAAGGGGTTGCCGTCACGGTCGCCACCCATCCACGAGCCGAACCGCAGCAGCGGAGGGATGTGCCAGTTGTGGCGGGGGTAGTGCTGGCGCAGGGCCGTGTCTAGCTCGCGGTAGATGCGCGGCACCACCTCCAGCAGCACGTTTTCAAAATAGTACAGGCCGTTTTTCACCTCGTCCACCACGGTGGGCTTCACCGCTCGCACATCGTCGCTCTGCCAGAGGCCGGTGATGTCGGCCTCGATCTGGATCATCAGGCTCTCGCGCTCGTGGGGCAGCAGCGGCTGGATGCCCTGACGGTCGTTGGTCAGCTCGGTCAGGGCCGCGCCAATGTGGCGCAGCTTGCCCAGCGTAGTGCGGCGGCGGGCCTCGGTGGGGTGGGCGGTGAAAACCGGCATCACCAGCGTGCCCTCCAGCCACTCCTGGATGGCGGCGGCAGGCACATGGTGGGCGGCCAGCTCGGCCACGGCGGCGGCAATCCCCTCGCTGCGTGGCTCCGTCGGGTGGAGCAGGTCACGCTCGCGCAGGGCACGCAGCCGTTCCATGCTTTCGGCCAGGTTCACCAGGCCAAAATAGAGCGTGAAGCCTTTGATCAGGCTGTTGAGCTGGGGCACCGTTAGCCCGGCGATTAGATCAGTAAGAGTCGCAATAAGTTCGGGGGTGGGGCTAGTGCGGAGTTGGCGGGCAAACCGGCGCACCCGTTCTTCAAGTTTAAAGGCCGCCGCGCCGTCCTGGTCGGCCAGCACCCGGCCCAACGCATCGCCCAGCATGCGGATGTTGGCCGAAAGGTAGGGGCT
>JALONX010000795.1 GCA_025454695.1 Chloroflexaceae bacterium | reverse complement strand
TGAGCATAGCAATATTCGCAACATGCTCTAACCTGTTGAACAACCGTCTCACGTTGTTGGGAAGTGAGGCGTGGTTCAGGCATATGGTTGCGGCTTCAAACCCAACGTAGCCATGAGTGTATCCAACGAAGTGCCCCGGAGCTTGGCAAGCTCGGCTACGGCACCAACTCGCACCACGTTTGCCGCTTCAATCTGGTCGGTCAGCGCAATCAGCTCTTGCTGTTCGTCATCTGACAAAACTTCAGCCTGCCGCCGGGCGACCAGTTCGTGATAGCGTTCCCAGGCAATAGCTGACAGACTGGTGTTGATTGTGATGAGGAGTTTCGTTTCTGCCGATGATAGTTGGGGTGGGTTGACTGACTCACTCACATGCTCTAAACGCTCGCGCAACGTCTCGGCTACATAAGCATGCGGTGTGAGTCCCGCCCTGGCCGCGACTTGCTTGAGTTTTTGTTCTATCTCTGGTGTCAGGTCAATTGTGATGCTCATCGCTGTTCCTATTCGATGATGCCAGTTCATGTAGCTTGCACAAATTATAGCGCACTTCGTTGCCAACCACATGATCATGTTCACGTGTCTGCTGCTTCCCCCAGGTGCTCGTCGCCCACTGCGGTGAGTCCGTATTTGACCCACCGCCGCGCCAGTGCTACGATAGGTCGCAGTGTGATGGTGAAACAGCGTCTGCTGGGCGCACCGCAACGAAGGAGGTGTACGTGACCGACTACCCCACCAGTGGCAACCCGCCGATGATCGGTGTGCGTCTTTCCATCCCTGAATGGCTCAATTACGTCGCCAACTACAACTTCGGCTCGCTGGCCCCTTCGCGGCTGGTGCTGCACCACACCTACATCCCCGACGAAAGCACATGGCGCGGCATAACAACCATGCGCGGCATGCAAAATTATTATGCCGGGCTGGGCTGGAACGCTGCACCCCACATTTATTGTGCGCCCGACGGCATCTGGCTGTTTACGCCGATGAGTCAGATTGGTATTCATGCAGGCACCGGCAACGGCAGCCTGGCCCAGGGCTGGTATTCCATTGGCCTGGAAATGGTGGGCTACTTCGACACGCGCCTGCCTACGCCCGAAGTCTGGAATTTTGCCAGAACCGTGATGGGGTCGCTGTCGCGCCGCCTCAATATTGCGCCCCGCCAGCTCATCTCCTTTCACCGCGACTACACCAGCGAAAAGAGTTGCCCCGGTTGGGCGGTGACGAAGCCGTGGGTGTTTGGCGAGGTTGAAGCCTGGCTCAATAACGTCGCCCCGCCGCCAACCCCGCCGCCTGGCCCCATCGGCACGCCTACTCCCAACGACGAGCGGCTGATCGAGACGCTGCTGCGGGAAAGTTACGCCCGCCGTTCCCAGGGCTACAACGCCAACTGGGCCTTTCACCAGGCCGCTGTGCAGCAGGGCCTTGGTGCGCCAATTGGCCCCAGCACCAATCTGAATGTGGCCGGGCGGGTCTACAACTACCAGCCCTTTGGTCGCGACACGCTCTACTGCGAGGTGCCCAACTGGGGCGATGTGCAGTCGCTCAACGCCCTCAACAACGGCAACCTGCCCGCCACGCCGCTGGCCCGTGCCCTCACCGATGCGACGTTTCGGGCCGGTGGGGCTACCTTCCGCCCTGAGTGGGCCTTTCACCAGTATGCCCTGCGCAACCGGCTTGGCCCGGCGATTGGCGAAAGCACTGTCATCGTTGTGAATGGGGCGCAGTACAGCTACCAGGTCTTCGCCGCCGACACGCTCTACAACGTGGTGCCCCGCTGGGGCGAGGTGCGCCAGCTGAGCCAGCTGGCCAACGCGGGCGACCCGCCCACGGTGCGCCTGCGCGAGACGCTGCTGGCTGAGACCTACCGACGCGGCGGCACCTTCTACCGTGCTGACTGGGCTTTTCACCAGTTCGCTCGCCGGGTGAATGTGGGTGTACCCCTGGGCAACTCCACCCAGATCACGGTGAATGGCGCGACTTACGCCATGCAACCCTACGCGCTGGACACGCTCTACAACCTGGTGCCCAACTGGGGCGATGTGCGCCGCCTCAGCGGGCTGCTGCGCCCGTCGGCCACGCCGCTTGGTGCTGCTGCCAGCCCCCGGCCTCGGGCGGTGTTGCGGGCCGCCAGCATCGAGGCCACAGCCGCTGTAGACGAGCCGCTGAGCGACACCCCGCCCGTTTCTGAGCCGCCACCGCCAGAAACGCCGCCCGTGGTCGATTCGGTCGCGTCGCTCGACGAGCTTGGGCAGCGGGTGGTGCAGCATGCGCCGCCTTCGTCGGCATGCGGCTCGCGGCGGGGCAGCCCGGTTGACATGCTCATCATCCACGGTGTGCCCGGCGACGCGAGCGAGGCGCTGGCCCGCATGGGCGACATCAATGCTCGCTTTGCCACCCACTACTACATCAGCGACACAGGGCAAATTCACCAGCTAGTGGATGAATCGAAGGCTGCATGGCACGCCGGTTTCACCACGTTGGACAACGTCTGGTACAACCTGAACCGCATTAGCATCGGCATTGGGCTGGAACGACCTGCGGGCTGGCCCACCGACGACGGCCCCACCAGCGCCGTCCAGCGCGAATCGCTCTGCTGGCTGGTGGGCAACCTGGCCCGGCGCTACCGCATCCCGTCCGAAGGCGTGGCCCTGTGGGGCTTTCTGGCCGCTGGCAGCAGCCCCGCCAACGACGAATTCCCCCTGGCCGAGCTACAGCGGGCGCTTAACGATTGACGATTGTAGATTGACGATTGCAGCCTGATCAGCGATGCGAGAGCGAGATTACGTAGTACGCAATACGCAGTACGCAGGTTCAACTCGTCACTCGTCACTCGTTACTCGTAATTTGATGAACATTCTCTTCCTCTCGCCCTACCCGCCTTACCCGCCCCGCAGCGGTGGGGCGCTGCGCATCTACAATTTGCTGCTGGGGGTGGCCGCCCGTCACCAGGTGAGTCTGCTCACGTTTGCGCCGGACGAGGCTGCGGTGGCTGCCCTGGCCCCGTTGCGTACACACTGCCATGTAGAAACGGTGATCGGCCCGCCGCCCCGCAGCCTGCTTCAGCGTGCTGGCACTACCCTCACGTCGCCGCTGCCCGACATGGCCCACCGCAACGCTTCCGCAGCCTACAGCGCCGCCCTGCGCCAGTTGCTCCAGCGCGAGCGTTTCGACATTGTGCAGGTGGAAAGCATTGAGATGGCGCGGTATGGGATTGCAGATTGCAGATTGCAGGTTACAGATTGGCCTGTGCCAAAAATCATTCTGGATGAGTTTAATGCTGAGTACGTGCTGCAAAAACGGGCTGCGCTCACACCAAATACGCTTTCAATCGCTCATCCCAAATCGCTCATCTCCAGCCTCTACTGCCATGTCCGTATACTCATCAAACAACTCCGGAAACAAGGTCATAGTGAAATAGCTTTG
>JALONX010000794.1 GCA_025454695.1 Chloroflexaceae bacterium | reverse complement strand
CGAAGTGCTGGATATGCCGCTTAACACGGTGAAAAGCCACATTCGGCGCGGCAAAGAACGTCTGGCCGCTTTGTTGCAGATGCAGGAACAGCCACCAGCGGCTCGCCCTGTGCCACCTGCGCCACAACGCACCAACGACCAGCGGTTGCCTGGAATCGCGCCCTTTCGCCTGATGCCCCGCATGCTGGGGAGGTGACACTATGAACAACCCAAACACGCAGAACCAGCACCCATCGGACGATGCCCTTGACACGCTGCTTCGGGTGGAATGCCATTGGGAAGCGCCTACTGAATTGACTAACCGACTGCTAGCACTGGCGCATGGGGCACCAGTGCTTCAGGCTGCCACGGCGACTCCGGCGGTGGTAGCCCGACCCCGGCCCCGCCCCTGGTATAGTCAGGCTGTGTTAATGCTCACCGCTCTGGCGATTGGCCTGTCGTTGGCGGTGGCCTGGCAGTTCTACGCTACCCTGGGCGCACAGCTCGGCCTGGAAGGCTACTGGGCACAGCTGCAAGCGGCACCGGCCAATGGTCTGGAACAGCTCGTGACCACGGTTCCGGCTTCGCGCTATGTGGTGGCCGTGCTTAGCGGCATCAGTAGACAGCTGCACTGGCTGCTGCTGGCAGCGGTGCTCTGGCTCGCCCTTGATGGCTGGACGCCCCGCTTCAGCCTGCGCCGCCAGCAGACAACATAGACCTCGCTTTATCTACCTTCTACACTAAGGCCCGCTCTTACGATACACGTTCGTAGGCGGGCTTTGGCATTGCAGAGCTTCACAAAGATTCGGCCTTAACACAATTGGCGTAGCCACGTGTCCTTTTTACCAGAGCTGAGTTGCTATTTTGGCTGTGCTATACTACTAGTAGACTCAGACAAGCAGGTGGTTGATGAAGACTGATGTGCCGCTCAAACGACTAACCCGGCTTCGTCCGCAGGATATTGTGGCCTTCCTTGGCCTCGAAGATGTGGATGTTGTGGGGGTGGAAACGCTTGAACTGCCGACGACCGCTCATAGTTTAGATACTGTGCTGCGGCTGCGGCACCGCGATGGACAAGAATACCTGCTCTTGATCGAGTGGCAGGGCTGGCGTGATCCGATATTTCTCTGGCGGGTGCTGGATTATCTGGCCTGGCTTGGCCAGAATCGTCCTGAACGGCCCATTCTGGTGCTGATCATCTACCTTACGCCAGAGTCGGATGTGGGTGATACGCTTGTGCAAGAGCTGACCGGGCATTCTGGCTGGACGGTGCGTTTTCCTTGCCTGCGGCTGTGGCAGCAGGACGCGGCAACGGCCCTGGCCAGTGGCAAACCAGGGCTGCTAGCGTTGCTGCCATTGATGCACGGTGTGACCGAAGCGATGGTCGAACAGGCGGCGCGGCAGTTAATCATCACAGTGGACTCACCAATCCAGGAAGAACTCCTCTCAGCCCTTGGTGTTTTTGCTGAAGCGTTCGTTGATACAGAACGATTTTTGCAGTTCGTAACAAAGGAGCGGTTGATGAGCAGCAATTTAATTTCCTACCTGTTCAAGGATCAACTAGAAGAATTTGCCAAACAAAAGGCGTTGCTGGAAGAACAGTTGGCAGCACAAGACGAGCGGCTTGCGGCACAGGACGAGCGCATGCGCCATACACTCCAACAAGCCGTAGAGGATGTGATTATTGCCCGCTTTCCCGACGCACCAGCCGCCCTTACCCGCCGTATCCGCAATATTCACGACTCGGCCCAACTTCCGCCACTCATCAGCACGGTAGCCACAGCGC
Organism: Chloroflexaceae bacterium; assembly: GCA_025454695.1. Classification (GTDB taxonomy): domain Bacteria; phylum Chloroflexota; class Chloroflexia; order Chloroflexales; family Chloroflexaceae; genus JALONX01. Next base: position 1,654 of record JALONX010000794.1, on the reverse strand, counting down.
CAGACCTGGCGGCGGTGGCGGCGGCGCTGGCGGCAGCGGCGGAGCAGCGTTGAGCGACACGCTGTAGGCACAGGTTTTTGCCCGTTCCACGATAAAGACCGACAGTGATGATCGGTCTTTCACTTTGTCATGATAATGGTATAATCCCTCAAATGAACTGCAAACAGAGGTAAGACAGGATTTTTGTGGAATATCAACCAGACATAAAACGAATTACCGGCGAAGGGGGCGTGATTGCCCAGGTGCAGCCCGGCAGCATTGCCGAAGAACTGGGCCTACAACCAGGCGACACTGTGGTGGCCGTGGGCGAGCAGCCGCTGCGCGATGTGATTGACTACCGCTTTGCCATTGCCGACGAGGTTATCACGCTGACGGTGCGGGGGGCAACCGGCGAGACGGTGTATGAGATTGAAAAAGACGCCGACGACGACCTTGGGATTGAGTTTACCGAACCGCTGTTTGACCGCCTGCGCACATGCAACAACAAGTGCCCCTTCTGCTTTCTAACGCAGATGCCCAAGGGCATGCGCAAAACGCTGTATTTAAAAGACGATGATTTCCGACTTTCGTTTTTGTATGCCAACTTTGTCACCCTCACCAACTTGAGTGAGTCCGACTGGCAGCGCATCGAGCAGCAGCGCCTGTCGCCGCTCTATGTCAGTGTGCATGCCACCGACCGGGCGTTGCGGGCGGTGATGCTGGGCAAGCCCGACCTGCCCGATGTGATGGACGACCTGCGGCGGCTAGTAGCAGCGGGCATTACGGTGCATACACAGGTGGTGGCCTGCCCCGGCGCAAACGACGGCCCGGCCCTCCAGCGCACGGTGGAAGACCTGGCCTCGCTCTACCCGGCGGTGCAATCCATCTCGGTGGTGCCGGTGGGCCTCACCAAATTCCGCTTCGAGGGCAAGCGGCCCCAGAGCATCCGCGCCGCCATTCAGGTGCATGAAACGCCAGAATGGATTGACAGCAACTGGGAGAAGCAGCCCCTGTGGGACGAGGTGACGCGCAAGGAGCGACCGCTGGCGAGCGATGATCTAGGCTTCTGTTCGCGGCTGGCCCCGGCCAACACCGATGTGCCTTTGCGCTGCTACACTGGCGAGGAAGCGGCTCGCGTGATTGACGACCTGCGGCCCTTGAGCGAGCGCTACCGCCACGAATACGGCCTCAACCTGGTCTACCCGAGCGACGAGTTCTACATCCTGGCCGAGCGCGAATTGCCGCCTGCCGACTTCTACGACGGCACGCCCCAGTATTCCAACGGCGTGGGCATGGTGCGCGATTTTCTGGACTCGTGGGCCAAGGCCCAGCGCCGCCTGCCCGCCCGGCTGAAGCGCCCGCTGCAAGTGGCCCTGGTCTGCGGCACGCTGATTGCGCCGACCATGCAGCGGGTGGCCGAACGGCTCAACCGGATTGAGGGGCTGGAGTTGGTGGTGCTGCCAGTGGTGAACCAGTTCTTTGGCGAGATGGTGACAGTGAGCGGCCTGCTGATGGGCCAGGACGTGGTGGCGGCCCTGCGGGAGAGCGGTTGCCAGCGGGCGCTCCTGCCTCGGGTGATGTTTGATCACCAGGGCCTACGCACCCTAGACGAATACAGCCCCGAGCGCATTGGCGAAGAAGCGGGCATGCCCGTAGCTATTGCAGGCGAGGCCGA
>JALONX010000793.1 GCA_025454695.1 Chloroflexaceae bacterium | reverse complement strand
GAGGAGTGAGGATGGTATAATTGGCGCTATCGCTGTAGAGTTTTTGCGGGGTGATGATATGCAAGAGCAACTTCAGCCACTTGTGCAGCAGGCGCAGCGCTATCCTCAGCTTCTTGCTACCTATTTTGCTCGCTATCAGACACGCTATGATCTGTCTGTTGAGGATTTATGTGGTTTGCTGGATCTCAAAACGCCCTATGAATTGCAGCTTCTGAACCTAAGTCTGGCACCAGAGTTTGATTCTACCTGTTCGGAGCATGAGAATTGGCTTTTGCTGATTCAGTGGTGTGAACGCTGCATGTCATATGTACAGGTCTCGCTGGAAGCAATTGTTCGGATTGTATTCGACTTGGCTCCAAACACATCGATCAACTTTACCCAACCGCTGCCACCGCCAGTGCAGCCACAGCCCTGGTCGCTTGTGCCTCTCGCTGCCGAGGCTCGTGCCTATCCACAACTGCTTGCCAGTGCCATTTCCAAGTATCAAACTAAGCATCAGTTAACGGATAAAGAAATGCGAAAGTATCTCAAGATTGGCAGACCAAATGTATTCGCCCTTGTCCAACTTTGTGATGCTTCAACACCAAATCGCCACCCCTACATTAGGTGCAACCGTCGTGCAGTTCAACGTATTAAGGCACAGACAGATCATCACCTTTTCTGGGAGGAACATCCTAAAGGAGGTCTGTTGTGGTGTCAGAGTGGGCCATATCGCGGCCAGATTGCAGGTGGTGACTATGGCACTTGCTTTGCGACCATTACCACACCAACCAGAAGAATCAAGGCACCAACTTGGTACGAAAGCCTGAATGCGGCTTTGGACTGGTGCGAGCAAACAATTGACCAGCTTCCCATATATTACGGGGAGTAAGCTCAAAAGTTAGCGTCAATACATGGAGTCTCCTATGCCCCCATACCGCATCGCCAGTTCGGCCCTGATTCAAGCCCCGGCCCAGCAACTCTATGCCATCATCGCCGATTACCGCAACGGCCACCCGCGCATCCTCCCTAAACCACCATTTGTGGCCCTCACGATTGAACAAGGCGGCAGCGGCAGCGGAACCATTATTCGAGTTCACATGCGGGTATTCGGTCGGCTGCACACCTTCCGTTCAGTCATCACCGAGCCGCAGCCGGGGCGGGTGCTGGTGGAAACTAACGACAACGGCTCCGTCACCACCTTCACCGTTGAGCCACGGGCCGATGGGCAGCAGGCCTATATTACGATTGCCACTGAGTTCAGCGGACGCGCCGGGCTGCTGGGCAAGCTAGAGCAGTGGTTCACCGCCCGGCTGCTGCGGCCTACCTACGACCGGGAACTGGCCCAACTGGCAGCACTCGCGGCGGCAGAAGGCGTGTAACAGATGCTCAAGGCGGTCATCTTCGACATTGGCGGGGTGCTGTTTCGGGTGGAGGAAGATGCGCCACGCCAGGCCTGGGCCAGGCGCGTGGGCTTATCAGTCAAGGAGTTTGAGCAGCGTATCTTCGCTAACCCGGTGGCCCGCCGCGCCTCCGTGGGCCAGGCCACCATGCCAGAACTCTGGGCTGAAATCGCCCGGCAACTGTCGCTAACGCCCGCCGAGGTGACGCAGCTAAAGGCCGAACTCTGGCGCGGCGGCGTTTGGGATGCGGCGTTGCTGGCCTATCTGAAATCACTGCGGCCCCGCTACAAAACGGCGGTCATCAGTGATGCCTGGCCTGACGCCCGCGAGAACACCCTGCGCTATATCAACAGCGAAACGTTTGATGCCATTTTCTTTTCAGCCGAAGCGGGCAGGGTGAAACCAGCGCCAGCCCTCTTTCAACGGGCCTTCGATCAACTGCACGTGCATGCCAGGGAGACAGTTTTTGTGGACGACAGTGCAGATACCGTTCTGGCCGCCCGACAACTGGGGCTGGTCGGCATCCACTTCACTGGCACGGCCCAGCTGCTAGCCGAACTGCACAGCCTGCTTGCGCCGTAGGCTGAAATGTGAAAAGGCGACATCTGAAGGAAAGCCCCCTGTGCAAACATACAAGCAACAACTCCACACAGCGTTAGAACGAGCCGGTTGGGAAGTGGTTGAGGTTGCAACGCTCCCCGGTTCGTGGTGGTGCGATGAGTTCTGGTGCATCCAATCGCGCCGCGAACAGTGGGGATTGGAGCTGTTTGTGGTCTTTCTGGTTGATCTACAGTGGGAACAACCCCGTAAGCTCGGCCAGGGCGTCTGGCAGGTTGTCACCACCCCAAGCCGCCCAACCGGCTGGACTCAGTACGACGAGCAGCTGCCAACCGTGTACCTGTCACGCGGGCGCTACGACGAGAACGTCGCCCAATTCATTGCCGCCCTTGATCAGCTGCGACGGCAGTAGCAATGTTCTGCCTGTTGCCTGCGTGAGGCACAACACCTTCCGAAAGGTTGATAACCCGATGCGCCGTAGCGCCATGCGGCTCGGTGGTACGGAACCGAACGATGACCTACACCGTTAAACAAATCACTGCGAAGCGCGAAGCCTTCGGACACTACACTTACCACATCTTCCAAGCGGGCCAACTGGTAGCCACCTACTGGCACGACTACCGTGGTGACGAGCACGGCATCATCTTTATGCACGGAAAAAAAGAGGCCTGGCCCGTCGGGCGCATGGTGGATTTTCTCACCGGCGGCGGCCCGCAGCCCCTCGGCCTTTCCGCCAAGGCAGTGGCCTACCTCGACGAGAAATTGGAACAGCAATAGTGGAAACAAATCAATTCCCATCACCACAGCAGTGGTCTACGCGCAGCCAACCACTCGACTCAGTGGCTGGCACGCGATTCTGGCTTGAACAAGATGCAAAACCGGCCACAGTCGCGGATGTTTTGCAGGGCTGGCAGACGGATGCGGCGTTTCGCACCTTCTTCAATCACCTCCTGGCTGAGGTGCCGTTTTCCGCCTTTCGCTGGGAAACCCCACCCCTCACGCACGCTACCTTGACGAGTCCCTTTGAGTTTGTCGTACTCGATAGCCCCTCTTTAGCCCGCCCGCCCGAGCCAGATGCTTTTGCCGCACACTTCAACTCTTCATCACATGCGAGTGTGGTAGAGTTTTCGAATCTGGGTCGAGATGCCATTCTGATTGTGCCATGCCCAAACGGCCCATCTTCGGCGTATGGCCATCTGGCCGCGTTTGTCCGCCAGGCACCAGCGTTTCAGCAACAGGCGCTTTGGCAACTCGTTGGCGAGGCAGTTGCCCGGCGTGTGAGTGTGAAACCCGTCTGGCTCAGCACTGCGGGGGCGGGCGTGGCCTGGCTGCATGTACGGCTGGATGATCACCCGAAATATTACGGCTTTGCACCCTATCGGCAGGTAGATCGTACACATTAATCAAGAATATGACGGTAGATGTCACACCCTCTCACTACAATCCGATCACGACAGTGTTCGTATAACATAGCCCTCGCCACATA
>JALONX010000792.1 GCA_025454695.1 Chloroflexaceae bacterium | reverse complement strand
GCTCACAGGCGCGGTCAAAAGCGCGGAGGTCTTCTAGCGAGCTTTGTTCCATGTAGGTCGGCTCGTCGGCCCCTACCAGGTGATAAAAATCGGTGAAGGCCTGGTAGTCCGCAGGCGACATGCCCGCGTGCCGAATTGTCACGGTTGTACACATACAGTGTCCTTCTGCTACGGCCAGTCGCGCCCACCGGAAAGCGGCAGATGTGTCGCACCACATCCCGCACATCGGTAGGCCCATCGCGGCGACCAACCAGATTACATCGAGCGATGTCTCGTGTACAGCCTAGCACACCACCGTGCATCTGGCAAGGGGAAATATGTCCTAATCTCGTGTCCTGTTTTTTGTCACGATTGTAGTAACGGTGAGTTGCTGGTGTGTGAGGCGCGGGTGTGGTGAAATGGAGCCGACGGGAGACGGGAGACGGGAGACCGGGAACCGGAGGCGGGAGACGGGAGACGGTGAAGCCAGTTGGCAGTTCGCAGTTGGCAGTTCGCAGTTGGCAGTTGGCAGTTCGTAGTGTCCCTCATCGTTCATCGTTCATCGTTCATCGCTCATCGCTCATCGCTCATCGCTCATCGTTCGTCGTTGACTTTCTGATACGCCTATCATGTTGGTGTCAGCAAGCTGGATTTGAACCGTTGGCCTGGTGTCATTCTCTGCTCGGGCTGGCGGTGCTATGGTTAAACAACAGCGCCGAGCTGTGAGATGGCTCAATCTGATTGAATGGAGGAGTATATGTTGCGACGATTACCATTTTTAGGAATAGTACTGGCGTTGCTGCTGCCGCTGTTGGGTGGCCCGGTGGCCCAGGCCCAGCAGGGCAACCAGCGCTGTTTTGCAGAAACGGGCCAGTGCATCAGCGGGCCGATCCGAGCCTACTGGGAGCGTAACGGCGGCTTGCCGGTGTTTGGCTTTCCCATCACCCCGCAGCGCGAAGAAACGGTGGAAGGGCGCACCTTGCAGGTGCAGTGGTTCCAGCGCGACCGGCTGGAAATTCAGGCCGACGGCAGCATTACCGCCGGGCGGCTGGGGGCGCGCTTTCTGGAGTTGCAGGGCCGCCCCTGGCAACCTGGGTTGAGCACGGTGGCGTCAGCCAGTGGCAACTGCCGCTTTTTCCCCGAAACAGGCTACAGCATGTGCAATGCCTTCCACCGCTACTGGGAGCGCAATGGTGGTCTGGAGCGTTTTGGCTATCCGATTACGGGCGAAATTCAGGAGACGATTGAGGGCAGAGCCTACACGGTGCAATACTTTGAGCGGCGGCGTTTGGAGTTCCACCCGGAAAACGTCGGGACGCCCTTTGACGTGCTGCTGGGGCTACTGGGCCGTGAGGTGCTGACCATGCAGCATGGCAGCCTGGTGCCGGAATGCGCCGCCAACATCAACCCGGTGCTGCGTGAGGTGTATGGTCGAGTGAGTCTTGGCCGCCCGCTGGGCTGCCCGACGCTGGCCCCCGGCAACAATGTACCCGCAGCGACTCAGCAGATGGAGCGTGGCCAGATGATCTGGTATGGCTGGGCACCCGATCAGCCGCGAATGTTCCGGCTCAACCCGCGCATCTTCGCCATCAGCGAGCCAGGGCCAACCTTCCGCACCTACGATGACCGCTGGGTGGAAGGGCGAGACCCGGACGTGCCCGATATCGTGCCGCCTACCGGGCTGTTTGCGCCCTACCGGGGCTTTGGCAAGGTCTGGATGGAAGACCCTGAACTGCGCCAGGCCATCGGTTGGGCCATCGAGCCGCAGGCCCAGGCCCGCCTGGCCGACTACCAGGTGTTCGATAGCGGCATCATCCTGGTGCATATCCGCGAGACGGCCACGGTGTATGCCTTTGGCGACCCGAGCCGCCCCGAGCAGGTGCAGGTGATCCGGCGATAGGGCTGGTTAACGGCGAAGGGTATACTGGAATTATGGTCAGGGGGACTGGTGCTCCAGGAGTGCCAGTCTCCTTTTTGTGTTCCCACACGGGCGAAGTCTGCCTCATTTACCGATGAACGACCAACGTTGCTCAATCTCCACTTCTCCTGTTGGCCGTCCTCCTTCGTTGTACGATCGCCTGTCGCCCTTTCTGTCACCCTTTCTGTAGCGTTGTGTCGCTGTTCTTTCACTACCGCCTGTGGTGTAATTGTGTCACGACAAGCAAATAAACAAGACGGCGCAGCATTACACAGATGGCGACGTTCATAGAAAGGGAAAACTACATGTTCTGCAAATCCATGCACGCGATACTCGACGAAGGGACGGAAGCGACGCTACCTGGCCCGGCTGGCCTGCTGCTGCACTACCACCTGGCCACATGCCCCCAGTGCCGCATCTACGAAGTGCATAGCCGCCATCGGGAACTGCTGGCCCGCCTGCTGGCTGAGGTGCCAGGCAGCGGCAACAACTACCGCGACAACGCCCTGCTGGCGGCCCTGTTGACCCAGCATGTGCCCGTCAGCCGCCCGCAGACTTGCGGCGCAAACGTTGGCCAGCAGGCCCGCCCCGCCGCCCGCCGGTTGGCCGCTGGCAGCGCCGCCCTGCTTATTGGTGGGGCGCTGGCCCTGGGGAGCGGCAATGTGGCCACCGTCGCCGCCCAGGCCAGCACGGCTCCCGCTGCCGCGCCAGTCGCCGCCGCCGTGATGAACCCCGCCAGCCAGCAGGATGACTTCTACAGCGGCTTCAACCGTTACACGGTGCAGCGGGGCGACACGTTGGAAAGCATCGCCGTGAAGCAGTTTGGCAATGGCGCGGCATGGCGCGATCTCTACCGGCTGAATGAGGCGATTATTGGCAGCAACCCGAATTTCCTGCGGGTGGGCCTGGTGTTGCGCATGCCGCCATTTGGCCGGGTGGAACCGCCCACCCCGGCACCGGGCGGCTCGGAGTATGTGGTGCGGGCGGGCGATACGTTGAGCGTGATTGCTCAACGTGTGTATGGCGATGCCAGCATGTGGAACGCAATTTACGAGGCTAACCGGGTCACCATCGGCGCCAACCCGGCCCGCATTATCACCGGGCAGCGCCTGGTGATCCCGACCAGCCCGGGCCGACCGCCCATTGGCGGCCCGCTCTACACGGTGCAGTCCGGTGACACACTGAGCGGCCTGGCCCTACGTTTCTACGGTCAGGCTAGCCGCTGGCGGCTACTGTATGATGCAAATCGGGACGTGATTGGTGGGAACCCCGGCCTGCTGCGGGTAGGTACCACGCTGCTGGTGCCGCCGCTGGATGCCCAGCCCACCCCGCCCACTGGCCAGAGCTACACCGTACAGCGGGGCGACACGCTCAGCGGCCTGTCCCAACGTTTCTACGGCGATGCTAACTTGTGGCGGGTGATCTACAACGCTAACCGCAGCGTGATCGGCAACAACGCCAACCAGATCGCCCCCGGCCAGGTGCTCTCCATCCCGCGTATTTAGGCTTCTCTGAAGCGTGAAACGTGAAGC
>JALONX010000791.1 GCA_025454695.1 Chloroflexaceae bacterium | reverse complement strand
GTCATCCGCTGGCGCAAGCGGTGCAACTGGTGCGGCCTGCGAACTGCCAACTGCTGGCTGCGAACTATCCCCAGTCGCCTTCGCCGCATTCGCCGCCCGAATCGCTGCCAACTTCGCCGCCTTCTCCTCCGCCGTCACGGCTTTGGCCGCAGGTGCAGGCGGCGCAACCGGTGCAGTCGGTGCTGGCGCTGTGCTGCTGGCTGCTGACTGCAAACTGCTCGCTGCTGCCTGCAAACTTGCCCCGGTCTCCGGTCTTCGGTCTTCGGTCTTCTGCAACGCCCGCACCCGCTCCACCATTTGCGGGGCAACCCCAATGAGTCCGCTGCGGCGCTTCATATTGCCTTGCAGCTTCTTGTAGGCGCTCTCCTTCACCTCGTCCCACATGCCGGGCGCAATGCCCTGGTAGTACGAAATAGGCCGGTTCAGCCCTTCTTTGTTCACGGTCAGTTTCGGGTGTTCGGCGGTGGAAAGCTCGTACTCGTGATCCATCTTGATCGCGTCAAAGGGGCAAACCTCGGCGCAGAAGCCGCAACTCATGCAGGCGTCGTACTCAATCAGGAATTCGGCCACCGCAGGCACCGCCTTGCCCGTGGTCGGGTCTTTGGCCTGCGTCATGTGGATGACCTGGGGCGGGCAGATGCGCTGGCACTGGAAGCACGAGGTACACAACTCCTGCCCGTTGGCGTCGTCATAAAGCAGAATGGGCATGTTGCGGTAGGCTTCCGGCAACTTGCGCTTCTCTTCGGGGTACTCGACGGTGAAGGTGCCCGAGGTGTCGCTGATCTTTTCGGGCCGCTTAAACGAACCGGCCCAGTGCTTCCAGACCACGCCCAGGCCCTTAAGCAGGCCCTGCCCGGCCCGCACCCGGCGCTCGCCCCGTTCCACCACCACCACTTTTCCACGCTGTATGCTCATAATTTCGAGTTACGAGTTACGAGTTACGAGTTACGAGTAAAGACTACCGATAACTCGTCATTCGTAACTCGTTATTCGTTACTAGCGATCCACTTCGCCCATCACAATGTCAATGCTACCCAGGATGACGACGACATCGGCCACCTTGTAGCCCCGGCACATGTCGGCCAGCGGCGTCAGGTTGATAAACGAGGGAGCCCGCACCTTGTAGCGGTAGGGCTTGTCGCTGCCGTCGCTCACCAGATAAAAGCCCAACTCGCCCTTGGGCGATTCGATGCGGGCATAGGCATCGCCCACTGGCGGGCGCACATTCTGGCGCGCCTTGGGGTTGATGTGGCCGCCTTGGGCTTCGGGCAACTGCTGAATGCACTGCTCCAGAATCCGCATGCTCTGGCGCATCTCTTCAACCCGCACCAGAAAGCGGTCATAGACATCACCCACCGCGCCCACCGGCACATCAAAATCGAAACGGTCATACAGGCTGTAAGGCTCAGCCTTGCGAATGTCATAGGGCACACCGCTGCCCCGCAACACCGGCCCCGTCACACTGTAGGAAAGGGCCACCTCTTTAGGCAGAATACCAATGCCCTCGGCCCGGTGCAGCAGAATCTCGTTGTCGCGCAGCAGCGCTTCCATCTCATCAATAAAGATGGGCAAACCCACCAGCAGTTCCTTCAAGTTGGGAATAAACTCCGGCGTCAGGTCGCGCACCACCCCGCCGAAGCGGAAGTAGTTGCACATCATGCGTGCGCCGCTGACCATCTCAAACAGGTCAAGAATTTTTTCCCGTTCGCGCATGCCGAAAAGCAACTGGGTACCCCACGATCCCATGTCCTGCAGCAGAAAGCCCAGCGCCGCCGCGTGGTTGAGGATGCGGGTCAACTCCGCCATCATCACGCGGATGTACTCGGCCCGCTCCGGCACCTCAATCCCGGCCAGCTTCTCCACAGCCATCGCGTAGGCCTGGTTGTTCGCCATCGAGTTGAAGTAGTCCAGCCGGTCGGTGTAAGGCATGTTTTGCAGATAGGTGTTCACCTCTGCCAGCTGCTCGTGGTTGCGGTGCAGATAGCCAAACACCGGCTTGAGATCAATGATCGTCTCGCCATCCACCGTCACCAGCATGCGAAACACGCCGTGAGTCGAAGGGTGCTGCGGCCCAATATTTACTTGGAGTTCTTGAGTCTTCAACATAACGGTGATTTTAGATTTTGGATTTTAGATTTTGGATTGGCCGGAACTTTGCTGTCTGCTGTCCGCTGTCCACCGTCTGCTCACGCATCACGTTTCACGCAGCGCGGTTCTTGTTTCTTGGTTCTCGGTTTACTCCTCGTCAAGATACTTATCCCCCTGCTTCGGAAAGTCTTTCCGCATGGGGAAGCCCTCGAACTCGTCCCACATGTAGATGCGTTGCAGGTAGGGATGGCCGACGAAGTTGATGCCGTAGAGGTCATAGCCTTCCCGCTCGTGCAGGTGCGCCCCCGGCCACACGGGCGTGAGCGAGGGTACATCGGGCGACTCACGGGGCACCCGCACCTTCAGCACCAGGCTCTCGCCGCCCTCCGGGTGGTAGAAGCGGTAGCCCACCTCAAACACACCATCAGCCAGAAAATCCACCACCGCAATGTCCGAAAGGTAGCCGTAACCGAGCGTATCACGCAGGTAGATTGCCGCGTCTACGAGTCCCTCCGCCGTCACCACCGTGTCGTTGGTAGCCAGGAAGTTGGGCTTCACGGTGCCGTGTTTGGCGGGCGGGGCTGCTTCGGCGGGTACGGCGGGCGCTGAGGGCACCACAATGCCGGGAAACGCCCCCGCCAGCTGTTCGCGCACCTCCTCGGCGCTGAGGCTAGCCATGCTGCACCTCTTTGCGCTTCAGGTCGTTGGCGGCAATTTCGGGCGAAATACCAGTGGCCTTTGTGGCGTTCTCCAGCTCCACCGTTGAGTCCATAATAGGGAAGAAGCGCGTCACCTCCGGGTGTTCAAGCTGGCCGCTCTTCTGTTCGCCAAACTCCGGTGCGGTGTAGGGGCTGATCAGCGGCAGGCCGCCGACGGGATCAACCAGTTTACCCTCCAGCTCCAGCCCCTGCGCCCCAAACGTTGGCACCGGCAGATCCTGCATTTGGGGCCGTTCGCCCTTGCCATACCAGCGCACCTTACGCAAGTCCTGGGCGTCAATCTTCTCCTGGAGCGTGATCAGCGCATGCAGCAGCGCTTCGGGGCGGGGCGGGCAGCCCGGCACATACACATCCACCGGCACGAAGAGATCAATCCCCCGCAGCACGTTGTAGCCGTCGCGGAACGGCCCGCCGGAGGTGGCACATGCGCCCATCGAGATGACATAGCGCGGCTCGGCCATCTGGTTGTAGAGCCGCACCACTTGCGGAGCCATCTTCTTCGTCACCGTGCCCGCCACAATCATCAGGTCGGCCTGGCGCGGCGAGGCGCGGAAGAACTCCGAGCCAAAGCGGGCGATGTCATAGCGGGCGAAGGAGGCCGCCATCATCTCAATGGCGCAGCAGGCCA
>JALONX010000790.1 GCA_025454695.1 Chloroflexaceae bacterium | reverse complement strand
CGCCCGAACACCCTATGCCCGACGTGGTTGGGTGCTTGGTATGTATGAGACTTCCTGGGCCTTTGCTGCACTGTTTGGGATTGCCCCGCTGCTGTATGTGGTACAAACAACAGGTGACTCAGCGCCAGTCTTCTGGCTGCTGTTCGGCGCTGGTGTTTTTTCATGTGTGATGATCCAGTATGCCCTGCCACCGGCAGCAACGCCTGGCGGCGGCGTGCAGCAGCGGCTGGACTGGAGCGCCTTGCGTCGGCCTGGTGTGCTTGCTCTGCTTGGTCTCCTCAGTTTGTCAATGGCGGCGGCTGACTTGATGTTTGTGGTACAGGGCGCATGGCTCAAAACCAGCTTTGGCGCGAATGAAGCCCAGATCGGTCAGGTATTTGGCATGCTCGGCATCGCCGAGTTGCTCGGCGCGGTTGGCTCAATTATGCTGGTTGATCGCGTTGGCAAAAAGCGTGCGGTCATCGGAGGATTTCTGGTAACGGCGTTGTGTCTGGCAGTGCTACCCTGGAGTGACGGCAGCTGGACGCTGTTTCTGCTCCTTTTCTTTCTCTTCGATGTCTGCTTTGAGTTTGCGGTTGTGTCCTCCGCTCCACTCGCATCGGGCATAGCGCCCACCGTGCGCGGCACGGTGCTGGCGCTGTGTGTCGTCGCAAATGGCGTAGGCCGTCTCGGCGGCTCGTTGGTGAGCGAACCGCTGTGGCGCAACTACGGTATCAGCGCCAATGGTCTGCTTGCCGCCGCCCTGATGTGCATTGGCGTGGCGCTTTGCGCCCGCTTCACCCGCGAAACCGAGCAGTAACCAGGAAACTGCCCGTGCTGCTGTTGGCGTGCTGCGACGGTTAACCTCGGCACACAACTATAGCACGGGCGAACTGTGGTACACTCGTAGGGCAGAGGTCAGGCGAGCGCATCCATCGCTGCCCCAACCGCACCCGTAGCCTGGTGCTAAATCGGGATGTGAGTCGCATCATGCGTCATGCGTAAGAACTAGGGATGGTTTCCAGTTGGCAGTTAGCAGTTTTCCGAGAGCAGCCAACTGCCAACTGCCAACTGCTAACTGCCAACTGATGCTGGCTCCGGTCTCTGGTCTCTGGTCTCCGGTCATCTAACAGGAAGTTCACATGGCACTCTCTCCCGGTGCGCGCCACCGTGGCCTCGTTACACTGCAACTGATCAACTTCCTGATGTACTGCGGCTTCTTTATGGTGATTCCGCTGGTGTCGGTTCACTATGTGGAAGGGCTGGGGTTTGCGGCGGCGGTGGTGGGGCTGGCCCTGGCCATGCGGCAACTCATTCAGCAGGGCACGGCCATCTTTGGGGGCATGATGGCCGACCGCTTCGGCGTGCGGCGGCTGATTGCCCTGGGCGTGCTGGTGCGGGTGGTGGGTTTTCTGAGCCTGGCCTGGGCCAGCACGGTGCCGCTGCTGTTTCTCTCCATGCTGCTGGCCGCTATCGGCGGTGCCCTATTTGAAGCGCCCAGCCGGGCCGCGATTGCCGCCTTGACGACGGAGGAGAATCGCGCTCGCTACTACTCGATCACAAGTATTGTGAGCGGCCTGGCGATGACGATTGGCCCACTAGTGGGGGCACTGCTGATTCGGTTCGACTTTCGGCTGGTGTGCCTGGGCGCGGCTACCTGTTTTGTCCTTGTGTTTGCGGTGACGCTACTGACTCTGCCGCCAGTGCAAGTGGCCAGCCAGCAGGGCGGCTTTGGCGATGGCGTGAGTCTGGCCCTGCATGACCGCCCGTTTCTGCTCTTTACCGCCCTCTTGATGGGCTACTGGTTTATGTGGGTGCAGATTACGCTGAGCCTGCCGTTGGCGGCGGAAAGCCTGACCCGCAGCAGCGACAGTGTGGGGATTATCTATGCGCTGAACGCGGGCACCACCGTGCTGCTGCAATACCCGCTGCTGCGCCTGGCTGAGCGCTGGCTTTCTGCCATGCAGATTCTGATTCTCGGCGTGGTGCTGATGGCTCTGGGCCTGGGTGCGGTGGCGTTGGCTCAGAGCTTCCCGGCCCTGCTGGCCTGTGTGCTGCTGTTTGCCCTGGGGGTGCTGCTGGCCACGCCCACTCAGCAGACCGTCACCGCCAACCTGGCCGACACGCGGGCGCTTGGTTCCTATTTTGGCATTAGCGCCATGGCCCTGGCCTTTGGTGGCAGCGCGGGCAATTTTGTGGGCGGCTGGCTGACCGACGTGGGCCGCAGTATCAACTTTCACGCCCTGCCCTGGCTGGTGTTTTGCAGCCTGGGACTCGCGAGCGCCCTCGGCCTGGCGCTCCTGGCCGCCGCTCAGCGGGCCAGCATGCGGCCCCAAAAATCGGGAGTGAGCCAGTAAGATGGACGACGAACCCCAACAACCGACGCTGACAACTTTGCGCCTGGTGCTGCGGCCCTTCACGCTGGCCGACGCGCCTCAGGTGCAACTGCTGGCGGGCGCGTTTGAGGTGGCCGACACTACGCTGCATATTCCCCATCCCTATCCCGATGGGCTGGCAGAAAGCTGGATCGCACGCCATGCGGACGAGTTTCGCAGCCGCACCGCCGTGACCTATGCCATCACCACGCGGGAAACGGGTGAGCTGTGCGGGGCCATCAGTCTGAGCATCAGCCAGCAGCACCAGCGGGCCGAGATGGGCTACTGGCTCGGCGTGGACTACTGGAACCGGGGTTACACCACCGAGGCGGCGGGGGCGCTGCTGGCCTACGGCTTTACGAGTCTCAACATGCACCGTGTGCAGGCGGGCCATTATGGCCGCAACCCCGCCTCGGGCCGGGTGATGCAGAAGATCGGCATGTGCTACGAAGGTACCCGCCGCGAGTTCCTGCGTAAGGGCGAGCGTTTTGAAGACATTGTGCTGTATGGGCTGCTGCGGAGCGAGTGGCCGAGCCTTTAACGCAGAGACGCAGAGACGCTGAGGAATTGCAGATTGCAGATTGCAGATCACGCAGTACGCAGTATGCAGTACGTTTCACGCATCACGTTTCAGGCATTACGCATCACGCATCACGTTTCACGCATCACGTTTCACGGATTACGGATTACGGATTACGCATCACGTTTCACGCATCACGTTTCATGCATCCTGACATTATGCATCGCACGAAGCTGCTGCTCCTACCGCTGCTGGTGCTGGTCGCCGGGGCCGGGCTGTGGTTGCTGCGGCCCGAAAGTTCCCGCCGTGAGCAGCGCCTGGCGGCGGAAGCCCGGTGGGAAACGCAACAGCTGGGCAACTACCGCATCGCGCTGGAGCTGACGCGGCAGGATGAGCGCTGTTTTCAGGAGTTTGATGTGAGCTTGATGTGCGCGAAGGCCAGGTAGCCACGCTGCTGCGGAGCATCTGTAGCCTGGCGTGCATTGGCCGGGCCACAGTGGTACGGCTGTTTACCATGGCCGAGCGCGTTGAAGGGCCGCCCTACTGCTACCCGTCGCCGTCGCTCTGCGCCTGCCAGCGGGTGCATGCGGGCAATGTCGTTTTCCACCCAACCCAGGGTTACCCGCAAGAGATCGCTATGAATCGGGAGATACGCCCGAACCTGCTGCACGCCGATTATTGGCGCTGGAGTTGGGCAACCCGAGATCTGGGCGTGTGTCGCGGAATAC
>JALONX010000789.1 GCA_025454695.1 Chloroflexaceae bacterium | reverse complement strand
CACCAACCCTGACGATATTGATGAGGCCACCGGCGAACCGCGCCGGAAGGTTTACCGCTGGCCCCACGCATATGACCCGGAACGGCGTGAATATTATGCACCCCGCCCGCCCGAACCACCAGCAGCGTTGCACTTTGCAGCCCGCGTTACTGAAAGCACATTACACAGCAACTAGGAGGACGGTTGTGACGAAGGAAAAAATTCTGGTCGTTGAAGACCAGCAAGATATTTCCACGCTGCTGAAGATTTACCTCACGTCACAGGGCTATGAGGTGATGACGGCCATGCGGGGTGAAGCAGCACTGGAGATTTGTCGGAAGACGCCGCCGAGTCTGGCTCTGCTTGATGTGAACCTGCCCGACATGGAGGGCTATGACATTGGCAAGGCGCTGCGGGCCAGCCCACGCACTCGCCACATCCCGATTATTTTTCTCACCGCCCGCGGTGAGCGACGCGACCGCCTGATTGGCCTGGGCGAAGTGCAGGCTCAGTACTATATTGTCAAGCCTTTTGACATTGAAGAGGTTCATACCATTGTCAAAAACCAGCTTGAGGATGCCCGGCGCAAAAATCAGCTGCACCCCGTCACCAACTTGCCCACCGCTGATCTGATCAACGATCATCTGCGGACGTTGCTGAGCACGGCAGGTTGGGCTATGGCTCTGGTTCGCATTAATGGCTTTGAAACCTTCACCCAGTCCTATGGGCCGGTGGTGGGCGAAGATGTATTGCGCTTCACCTCGTTGCTGCTAAACGAGATTATCAGCGAACTGGGTGGGTCGGAAGAGTTTGCGGGCCAGATGGTAGTTGGCCCTGAATTTGTTGTCACTTCCAATCCCGAACGTATCAGGGCGATTTGTGAGCAGCTGATGACCCGCTTTGACAATGACATTGGCCTGCACTACAACTACCGCCACCGCAAACAGGGCTACCTGGAAGTGCAAGACGACCTGGGCGAGATGCGCCAGGTGCCGCTCATGTCGCTTTCGATCGGCATTCTTTCCAGCCAGGATGGCCCTTATGCCGACATTCGTGAACTGAGCGAAGTGGTGGAAGAGTCGCGCCAACGAGCCGTGACGCTTGCCCGCGAACAGGGGCGCAAAAGCAATAGCTTTTTTGGCCGTGTGATACGCTAACTTAAGGAGCGTTTCTACCCAGGAGTAACACGCTGGCGCTGTGCAAACAGGCACGGCACTCCTGAAGCGTTATGGTTGCCGCCTGACATGCGGCACGGTGTACCAAGTGTTTACAGCAGAGATACTGGACAGTTATGGATGCCACTATTGCTTCGCCGCCGACACATAACTGGGAATTGCTCGCGCAACTTGCGCTGCAAAGCCAACGCCGCCCCGCCGACGAAGGCGTGCTGGTGCGGCAACTCGCTATGCTGCTGCAACGCCACCTGGGCTTACCCTGGGGCTTGCTCGCCAGCGGTAGCGTCGGGCAAGAACGCCCCCATGCTGCCTGGGGTCTGAACGACGGCGTCATCGCCCGTCTACTGACCGACACAGGTGTTAAGGTTGAACCCAATGTGCTGTGCCTACCGCTCCAGGTTGGCCCATTGGAAGTGGGCAAACTCTGGCTGCCCACTGGTAAAGCCACCGCCGCTGAACAATTTTTCCTTTCAGCCCTGGCGGCCCAGTTGGCCTTGCTGCTTCAGCACTATCGCCAGGCCCCCCCCGTTCCTAGCCTGCCCCAGCCCCGCCGCTCGCCCCGCCGCGCCGAGCCTGCCAGCCTGGAAGCGACGCTGGAGAGCGTGTATGAGGGCGTGCAAGCCCTGGTTCAGGCACCAGCGCTACGAATCAGCTTAATTGACGACACTAATGGCGACTTGCGCCTGGCCCTGCAACGGGGACTCAAGGGCCGCAAGGGCAGCCGGGCGGGCAGCATGGCCACATGGCTGGCGGGCCAGCGCCTGCGCCTGCGCCTGCATGATGTGCAGGAATCGCCGCTGTTTCTGGCTAGCATTGGCAGCGACAACCAGCTGGTGCTGGCTGGCGATGTGCCGGTGCGGGCTTACCTGGGGCTGCCGCTGCTGGTTGGTGATGAACTGGTGGGCACGCTGGAGCTGGCCAGTGCCGAACCGGGCAGTTTTTCGGCCTACGATGAGCAGCTGCTGGCGGTGATGACAGAACAGGCAGCCCTGGCTCTGTACAATGGGCTACGCCTGGGCCGGGCTACCCGCCAGCTAGATAGCCGCATGGAGCAGGTGCAGGCGCTGCGCCGCATTAGCAACCAGTTGGCCATCACGCTCTACCAGAGTGAAATGCTGGCCTTTGTGCTGGAACAGGCATGCCAGGCGACCGGGGCTACCCACGCCGTGGTGGCGTTGCGAGCCACTCCACCCGACAGTAGCGCCTACCCCAGCCAGGCCCATATTGTGCATACCTACCTGCCAGAGCTAAGCCAGGATGTGGTGCGGGCGATGGAGGTGCGCCGCAGCAGTGGCCACGGCCACACCACCACCGCCAACGAGCCTGAACCACAGGACTACCTGATTGCCGAAACCTACGGCTACAGCGCCGATGATCGGGACGTGCTACGGGCCTCGCTGGTGGATGGGCGCATGCTCTCGGTAGAGCGGGCCATTCAGGGTGGCGAACCGATTTTTGCCTCCGACCCGGCGGCAGATGAGCGGGCCGCCCTGCGCTGCCCCACCGCCCGTTCGTTGCTCGCCGCGCCGATCTGGTATCAGGCCAGCGTGGTGGGTGTGGTGGTGCTGTGTGGCCCGCAGCCCGCCATGTTTGATAGCGACTCACAAGAGTTTGCCCGCGCCATTGCTGATCAGACCGCCGTGGCGATTGGCAACTCGCAGCGCTACGAAGAGCTGGAGCAGGTTTCTAAGCTGTTGCAACGGCGTGTTTCGATGCTCAAGGACGTGCTGGAGATCAGCCAGTCGTTGCAGGCCGAAAGCAACCTTTCCAGCGTGCTAGAGCAGATTGGCTATAGCGTGCTGGAGTCCACCGACTTCCGTCGCCTGGTGTTCTACCTGGTGGAGCAGGAGAAACCCCACGATCTACGGGCTGTTTCCGGGGCGGGTATTCCGCTAGAGGAGCTGAAGCGCATTGGCCAGGCCACCATGCCAGCGGCGCTGGCGCGGCGCTACCTGGAACCACGTTTCCAGCTTGGGCGCAGCTTCTTTTTGCCCAGCGAAGCCCGCACGATGCTTGAATTTGGCCTTGACACCAGTGCCTTCTTTTACGCTGTGCAGGAAGATTATCACGATGGTGATGCATGGTTACCTCAGGATCGGCTGATGGTGCCGCTGTATAGCACTCAGGGCCAGTTGCTGGGCTTGATGCTGGTGGCCGAACCACGGGAGCACCGCCGACCTGACCGCCGCAGTGTGGAGCCATTGGAGATTTTTGCCAACCAGGCGGCCATTGCCGTTGAAAACTACTACCTGTTTGCGGAGCGGGAACGGCGCATTGCCGAGC
>JALONX010000788.1 GCA_025454695.1 Chloroflexaceae bacterium | reverse complement strand
CCCCCAACGAGGCCGCCCTGCGCACCATCGCCGGGCACGCCCGCCAGCTCATCTGGCTCACGCCGGAGCCGAAATGGGGCTGGAAGCTGGGCAGCTGCGACATGCCCCGCTACGCGCCGCTGTGCAGCCGGGTCGAAGTCGTCCGCACCATCGAACAGTTCGCCAGCATCGCCGAAACCCTGGTGCAAACGCGGTGACAAGATGACACGGTGACCGGAGACGGAAGACCGGAGACCGGAGCCGAAGTGACAAGATGACAAGATGACCGAGATTTTAGATTTTGGATTTTGGATTTTGGACTTTGGATTTTAGATTTTGGATGAGCTAAAATTACACATTACGCATTACGTTTCACGTTTCATGTTCCATGGATATTCATACTTCATAATTCATACTTCATAATTTACCATGTGCATTCTCCTCCTCATTGGCAGCCTTTCCACCGGCAGCCCCGCCGCCTACCGCCAGGTGGCCGAGGGGCTGGCGGAAACATGCGCTGCGCCGGTGCTGGTGGGTCTGCTTGATGGCGAGCCGAGCCTGAATGATGTGATCTGGGAAGCGCTGGAAGAGCGCAAGGCCCGGGCGCTGGTGGTGGTGGCCCCACTGCTCGAGCCTATGGAGCAGCGCCCCAGACTCACGGCCACGCTCAGCCGCGCCCGCGCCCGCTGGCCCGCCGTGCAGTTCCACGAGGTGGAGCTTGAGGCCCCCTTGCTTAATCACATGGTGCAATTGGCCCAGGCCGCTGCCGAGCCTGAGTCCGTCACGGCGCTGCTGCTGGTGGGTAAGGGCGGCGATAATCCCCACGCCAACGCCAACCTGGCCCGTCTGGCCCTGTTGCTGGAAGCCCAGACCAGCTACGGCTGGGTTGGCGTCGCCTTCCAGCATGTCCGGCCTGGCCTGGCCACCAGTTTGGAGCGCTGCCAGCGGCTGGGGGCGCAGCAGGTGCTGCTGCTGCCGTGTGGTCTGTTCACCGCCGACGAATTGGCCGAACTGGCCCAACAAGCCCAACACGCCGAGCTGGACGTGCGACTCACGGGGCCGCTGTTCAAGCCTGGCCCGTGGCAGCAGCCCATTGTTGAAGCATGCTGGGCGGCCCGCGAGAGTCTGGCTGCCAATCCCACGCCCGCCCGCCGCGCCCACGGCCACGACCACAGCCACGGCTACGCCGACATGGGCGGGCTGCTGCCGCCGCGCTACCAGAGCAACGCCAGCGTGAGCGCTGCGCCCATGGCCGCCGCCGACCTGGTCTACGACGACGAGGGCCAGGTGGCCTGGGATCGCATCTGGACAAGCTTTTGCGACCTGGCCCTGGCCGGTGGCCCACCCCACCGGGGCGATCTGCTTGAGCCGGTGTCGCCCCAGGCCATCGCCGCCGACCGCGACGGCTACGAGTGGGTGCTGAGCGAGCTGGAGCGGGGCGTGCAGCTGGTGAGCGGACTCGTGCCGGTGCGGGCCAAGGCCCCCGGCTGGCTGGGGCTGCGCTGCGAAAGCGAGGACATGGCGCTGTGGCTGCTGCGGGCCATTGTGGTCGAGAACATCAGCGTGCGTCGCGAAGGGCGACTGCTCTTCGTTCCGGCTGGCCCCAACTTTCGCCCCGAAGCCGAAATCAAAAACATCATCACCGTGGTTGCCAAAACCTACCACTACTGGACGGAGCATGTGGGCGAGGCGGGGGAGTGGTAGAGTAGCGTGCAGCAACGCAGAGGCGCAGAGAGCCAGAGCCGCAGAGGCAAAGAACCAAGAACCAGTTGATTCAGAGAAATGGAGAAATGCTGTCCTGAACAATTTCCCTCATTTCCCTTATTTCCTTTATTTCCTTTGTAGCTCTGTTACGTTATATTCAGTACGCAGTACATATTCCTGCTCCTCTGTGCCCGCTGTGCCCTCTGTGGCAACTGTGTAGGCCTACTCACATAGGCAGGTAGTACACTCCATTCTCCTGCCCAACCGGGCATGTGGTAGCGTGGCCCTGTGTGTTATACTCAAAGACACTTTTGCTGTTGATGAAGAAATGGAGAAACAGGTATGGCCCGTATGCTTGCCCCTGGAATGGACTGGAACTCGATCTATGCTCGCGCGAAAGCAGCGACGCCAGAAGCCTTTAGCGCCGATGGCCAGCCGCTGAACCTGATTGAAGGTGATTGGGGGCATCCGGGCCACGGGCGGCACACCACCTCGCCGATTGACGGCACCATGATGGCCAGCCTGCCCATGATTGACCTGGACACGGCCAAACGGGCGGTGCGTTTTGCCGCTGGCGAGCTGCGCGAGTGGAGCACGATTGACCTGGACGAGCGCCGCCGCCGCGTCAACGACTGCCTGGCCGCCCTGCGCGAACAGCGCGACCTGATTGCCCACCTGCTGATGTGGGAGATTGGCAAGACCTACGCCGCCGCCTGCACCGACGTGGATCGCTGCATCAGCGGCGTGGAGTGGTATGTTGAAAACGTGGCAGGCATGCTGAAGGGCCGCACACCGTTGGGCCTGATCTCCAACATCGCCTCGTGGAACTACCCGCTCTCGGTGCTGGTGCATGCGGTGCTGGTGCAGGTGTTGGCGGGCAACCCGGTGATAGCCAAAACTCCCACCGACGGCGGCCTGGTGGCCCTGACGGTCTCGATGGCGCTGGCCCGGCGGGCGGGGCTGCCGGTGTCGCTGGTCAGCGGCTCCGGCGGGCAACTCAGCGACGCGCTGGTGCGCAACCCCGACGTGGCCTGCCTGGCCTTTGTGGGCGGCAAAACCAATGGCCGCGACATCGCCGCCAGCCTCTACGACCGCGAAAAGCGCTACATGCTGGAGATGGAAGGCGTCAACGCCTATGGCATCTGGGAGTATTCCGATTGGGCCAAACTGGCCGGGCAGATTAAAAAGGGCTTCGACTACGGCAAACAGCGCTGCACCGCTTATGTGCGCTTTGTAGTGCAGCGGCGGCTGTTTCCCCAGTTTCTGGAAACCTACCTGGGCGTACTCAAGTCCGTCCGCATTGGCAACCCGCTGCTGGTGGAACAGGCCGGTGATCCGCTGCCGACGCTGGATTTTGGCCCGCTGATCAACAACAAAAAGGTGGAAGAGCTGCGGGTGATGTACAGCGAGGCCGTCGGGATGGGCGCGATCAGCCTCTACGAAGGGCAGCTCGACCACGACTACTTTTTGCCCGGCCAGGACATTTCGGCCTACATGGCTCCCATCGCCCTGATTAACGTGCCGCGCAACTGCCGCCTGCACCACAACGAGCCGTTCGGCCCGCTGGACACGCTGGTGGTAGTGGATCGGGTGGAGGAGCTGGTGAGCGAGATGAACATCTCTAATGGCAACCTGGTCTCCTCCGTCGCCTGCGATGATGCCAGGCTTGCCGCCCAGATCGGCAGTGAAATCCGCTCGTTCAAGGTCGGCGTCAACAATGTGCGCTCCCGTGGCGACCGGGAAGAGGTTTTTGGTGG
>JALONX010000787.1 GCA_025454695.1 Chloroflexaceae bacterium | reverse complement strand
GTTGATCTGCGCCCGCGCCTCCTCCAGGGCAATCACCAGGGGTTGCTCGGGGAGGCTTGTCCCCTCCGGCAACAGCGAGTCCGTTGTTGGAATACCTGCCAGGCCGCGGCGGGTGAGCACCACCGCGAGCTGCGCATCCTGCATCATAAAAGTCAGGCGTTCACTCGGATAAGCTGGATCGAGCGGAACGTAGGCGGCACCTGCTTTGAGTACCGCCAGCAGGGCGACCACCATATCAATCGAGCGATCCAGGCACACGCCGACCAGACTCTCGACCCCGACGCCGTGGCGACGCAGGTAGTGGGCGAGCCGATTGGCGCGACTATTTAATTCACCATATGAAAGGATGCTGGTACCAAACACAAGCGCGGCTGCATCGGGCTGGAGCAGGGCCTGGTGTTCCACAAGCTGGTGAACACAGGCATGTGCGGGGAATGGGGCAGCGGTAGCATTCCAGGCCACAAGCAGCTGCTGGCGCTCTGCCACTGTGAGCAGCGGCACCCCACCCAACGGTTGGTCGGGGGCGCTCAGGACAGCAGCGAGAAAGGTGACAAAGTGCTGATGAAAACGGGCTACGGCGTTCTGGTCAAAGTGGGCCGTTCGGTAGCACCAGTGCAACCAGAGCTGCTGGCCGTGTTCACACACCGTGAGACCGATGTTTCCCACTGCCGTTGTCTGGCTAGCGGTGCAGCCGGGTGCGTGGGCCACTGGTGTGCGGCGGTAGGCGAAGCTAATTCCGTTTTGAGGTGGGGAGACGAACGTAGTCGGTGACCGCAGGCAGTGGGTTACCTGTTGTGCAAACTGATATAACGAGACAGACGTGTCGAGCGTCAGTGTGGTTTGCGCCCAGGGCACTGCTGTGCCACCAGAGGGCAACTCTTCGGCCAACGGCACATGCGGGTACGCACACGCCAGGGGAATGGTGTCCTGGCGCGCATAACGACCACTAAACGCTGCCAGCGCCGAAAGCAGGATCGTCGCCACCTCGGACGATTCCTGGTGAACCCGCTGATGCAGTCGTTGCGTCAGTGCTTCTGGAAGCTGTTCACAGTGAGTCTGCCAGGTTTGTCCCAGGTCTTGCTGCACGCTGGTGATGGGCGGCAGTTGCACTTCCAGGATGGCGTCGTATGTTGTGGATGGTATTGCTGCGGCGATCGGAGCGGGATTGATAGAGCTGCGATGCCGGTCAAGCAGCACAGAAGACATTCTGGCTCCTTCTGTTAATATTATTATTAAATGTATGTCGTTTTGATCAGGGCCGTAAGAGCTATGGTTGTCGGTAATGTAAATAACACAATTACTAATGAGCGGGGGTGAAAAGCCACCTGCCCTCGGAGAACTGGTTCCCACCCGCCAGGGCGAGGAAAAACAGCGTAAGAGCAGCGTAGTTGCTTCCCAAACTCCCCTTCCTACTTGAACTATGTGAATACCGTACTTACAGGCCAAGGTCAGGCAGCCAGTGGTTCCATCACTGGAGCTGGTGTTGTGAACAAAGAGTGCCCTGTTCGTACCAGCTTTGCCAACGCCTCTGCATCAACGGGCTTTGAAAACAACCAACCTTGCCCAAAATCACATGCGACACGTCGCAATTCATCAGCCTGGGTAGCTGTTTCCGTGCCTTCGGCAACTGCTTTCATGCCCAATGCTCGGGCCAGGGCAATAATCGTATGCACAATTTCTGTACGGTCGGTTCGTTCTCCCATGCGGCTAATAAAGGAGCGGTCAATCTTTAACACATCAGCTGGCAACAGGTGCAGGTAGCTGAGCGAAGAGTAACCGGTACCAAAATCGTCAATACACAACTGCACCCCATCCTGTCGGAGTTTGGCAATCGCCTGGGCGGTCGCTTCGCCATATTCAACCAGGGTGTGCTCAGTTATCTCCAGTTTTAAGCAGGTAGGGGCCAGGCCACTCTCCTGCAAGATGGTGCGAATGGTCGTAACGGCATCAGTTTCGGCCAGTTGTTGTGGGGCCAGGTTCACACTCACCCACAGTGCCTGGGCCGCAGGAATCTCCTGCTGCCAGATGTGAAGTTGTTGGCATGCCTCCCGCAGCACCCACCAGCTAATTGGCACAATCAAGCCTGACTCCTCGGCCACAGCGAGAAAGGAGCCTGGTGTGAGCAGGCCCTGCTGCGGATGTTGCCAGCGCACCAGTGCCTCAACTCCTTCAATCTGGCCTGTATCCAAAGCAACGATGGGTTGGTAATGCACCCGTAGTTGCCCCTCTTCAAGCGCAGTACGCAACTCCGACTCCATCTGGAGATGGGATACAACCTTGATATGCATCGTGGGGTCGAAGACCACCGCCCGGGCTTTGCCTTTCATTTTGGCCTGGTACATGGCAATGTCCGCGTCGCGCACAATCTCGGCAGCAGTGTGATATTCGCTATGGCCGAGCAAGATTCCAATGCTAGTGGTTGTGTACACCTGTTGTTCGCCAAGGTGGAGCGGTGCTGCAAGCGTGCGCTGGATGCGTTCAGCAATCTCGTGAGCAGCCTGAGCATCGTGAACCCCTTCCAACAACACGGTAAACTCGTCGCCGCCCAGGCGCGCAATGGTGTCGCCGGGGCGTAGGCATTCGCGCAGTCGGTTGGCAATTGTTATCAGCAACTGGTCACCAACAGCATGACCAAGACTGTCATTGATCACCTTAAAGCGGTCGAGATCGAGAAAAAAGACCGCAAAGCGGTAGTTCGGATTGCGGTGAGTATGGTTGAGCACCTGTCCCAATCGATCCAGGAAAAGCGCCCGGTTGGGCAGGCCGGTGAGACTATCATGCAGCGCGGCATGCAGCAACTGCTCTTCAAACTGTTTACGGACGGTAATATCGGTTTGCGAACCGGCCATACGCAGCGCCCGGCCCATGTCGTCCCATACCGCAAGCCCACGGCTCAACATCCACCGATAGACGCCGTCACGGTGCTGAATGCGGTATTCATATTCAAAGTGTGAATCCAGGCGATGCTGGTGGGCGGCAAGGCCCGTTGTTAGCCGTTCTATGTCGTCAGGATGGACGCGCTGAAACCACTCGTCAGGGTTCGTCGTTAACTCGTCCTCGGTAAACCCAAGCATCGCCTTCCAACGTGGCGAAAAATGCACCTGATTGCTGCGCAAATCCCAGTCCCACAGGCCATCGTTGGCGCCACGGGCAGCAAGGGCATAGCGTTCTTCACTTTCACGTAGGGCCAATTCAGCCCGTTTGGCATCGCTGATATCACGAACAACTGCTACTGCACCGGTGAGCCTGCCCTGGGCATCCCGTAGAGGGCGCGCCGTGATGCTGAGCCAGCGTTCCAGCGGTGTCAGGCCAGGGGGAATAAACAGCTCCATCTCCTGAACAGTGTTGCCGCCCATAGCGTGAAACAGTGGTAAATCATGGACGTGGTACTTCGTCTGCTGGTCGCGGTTCCAGAATGGCGAGGTGGGATTAGCGCTTTGC
>JALONX010000786.1 GCA_025454695.1 Chloroflexaceae bacterium | reverse complement strand
GCAGATTCCTCCCTACGGTCGGAATGACAATGCCGGTCATTGTCACCCCGAGCGCAGCGTGGGGTCTTCAGCGCAGGTGCCATGCAAGATTCCTCACTTCGTTCGGAATGACAACGCTGGTCAATGTCACCCCGAACGAAGTGAGGGGTCTTCAGCGCATAGCACTGCCAGATTCCTCACTTCGGTCGGAATGACAACGCTGGTCAACGAATATCACTGTCACCCCGAGCGGAGCGAGGGGTCTTCAATGCACTTGCAATGCAGATTCCTCCCTACGGTCGGAATGACAATGCCGGTCAATGTCACCCCGAGCGCAGCGAGGGGTCTTCAGCGCAGGTGCCATGCAAGATTCCTCACTTCGTTCGGAATGACAGTGCAATGCAGCGCCCCACCGCTGCATTGCAGACTCAACGCCCTGGCGTGGCCGTGGGCGTGGCGGTGGTGGTGGGGCCGTCCGTAGCGGTTGCCGTGGGTGTGCCTGGCGGTGCAGTTTGTGCTGCCGACGGCGTGGCGGTTGCCGTGGGTGTAGGGCTGCCGCCAAGGCCGCTGGCGGCGTCGCCTGCGAGCACGCCGAGCTGCCGCAGGAAGTTGGCGATCTGGGCGCTGCGCTGCTCTAGCTGGGCCACCTGGGTGGCGCTGGCAGCCCGGGCCGTTTCTGCCGCTGCCACGGTGGTGCGGTTGGCGCTGGCCTCAACCTGGGCCGTGGCCACCAGGGCCGCACTCTCGCGGATGCTGTTGGCCAGCGCCGTGGCCTGGGGTTGCATGGTTTGCACTTGCCGGGCCACCTCTTGCAGTTGAGCCGCCGTGTTGCTGCCCTGGTTGGCAGCCTGCCCCGCCCGATCCTCAATTTGCCCCGCCTGGGCCTGAAGCTGGGCCACCTGAGTCTGCAACTGGCCATTTTGCTGGCGCAGCGTTTCCAGTTCGTTCCCCGTGCGGGCAATCTGGTTCAGCGTGTCGAGGCGGTAGCCAAAGCCGAAAAAGCCAATCGCCGCAACAGCTGCCAGGGCCAGCGCCACCGCCAGCGTCAGCGTAAGCAGCCAGCCCACAAAGCCAAGTGTGCGACTCAGACAACTCCGGCGGGGCGGCGCGGCGGGGGCGGGCGGTGGGGCAACGGGCGGCGGTGGAGTTCCCAGTGGCTCGGTCATGCAATCTCCTGATCGTACTACACCAGTGTCTGTGCCGATTGTACCCGGTTCGGCCCATGCGTCAAGCGGCAAGGAACGATGAGCGATGAACGATAAACGATGAATATAGCTAGTGCGTAAATCGTAACTCGTGGTAACACGTATGCGGTATACTCTTCGGGTAAAAATAGTTTCTACAATCTGTCATTTGTAATCCTACAGGAACCACGTTCATGCTGCATCCTTCCCGGTCGGTTCAATCGTTTGTTTGTTTGTTTTTGATTGTCATCATTGGTTGTGCAATGTTAAGCTGGCCGCCTATGCCGCTGGCAGCGCAGGAAGAAGCGCTGGACGTTGCGGTGACGGGTGTGAGCATCAGCCCGGCCAATGCCACCGTGGCCACCGGCGACTCTTTGGTGTTAGCGGCTGCCGCACCGGTTGGCGAAAGTGTGACATGGAGCATCGTCAGTGGCGGGGGCAGCCTGTCGCCCGAAGGGGTGTTTACCGCGCCAGCGGCCCCTGGCAATGTGACGATTCGCGCCAGCGCCCCCAGCGGCAGCGCCGAGGCGACAGTCACTGTGCAACCGTTTGCCCCGTTTGATGCTGCACCCCGCCCGGTGGCCAGCCCCTCGCTGCTCGCCTTTGGCCCGGATGGGCGGCTCTATCTGGGCACCAGCTACGACTCAAGCGCTCAGATCAGCGGTTTGTGGGTGACGGATATTCGCAGCGGCGGGCAGTGGCAAGCTCTCACTCAGTTCACGCCCGATATTACCGATGTCCATGATATGGTCTTTGATGGCGATGGCAACCTTTTTATTTCCACCCAAAATGGTGTGTGGCGGCAGGAGCGAGGACGCAGTGGCTGGACGAAGCTCAACGGCGGGCTGCCCCAGGGCCAGGAAGGCTTTTCGGCCAATGGCCTGGCGCTGATCAACGGCATGGTGTATGCCGGGTTTGGCAATGGCGTGGTGCGCCGTTTCTCGCCCGCCACCCAGAGTTGGACTCAGGTCGGCACCGGCGGGCTGCCTTCTCAGGAACTGTACAGCTTGACAACCGACGGCGCGGGCCGACTGTTTGTGGGCACGCGGGGCGCGGTGTTTCGTTATGACAACCTCAACAACACCGGGGCCACATGGGTGAAACACGGCAACGATCTGCCCGAATGGGTGTTTGAGCTACAATTTTTCGGCGGGCGGCTCTACGCGGGCATGCGCACAGGCCGCATCTCGGTATTTAACGGCACCTCCTGGGCCAATAGTCTGGATCGCGGCGGCCAAGATATGCTGGTGATTGGCTCGACGCTCTATGCTACCGGTAGCCCCTTCAATGGCACTGCCATCATGCAGTTCACCGGCAACGGCTGGCAGGCCCTGAGCCGCGACAACACCCACCTTGGTGGGGAAGCCTGGGTATTTACCGCCGATGCCGATGGGCGTATCTACACCGCCGACCGGCAGGGCCGCGTTTATCGGAGTGGGCCGGGGCGGCTGCCCGCCTTGCCACGCAACACTCCCGCCAATCTGTCGCTGGCCCCTGGTGATGCGACGGTGCGGGTTGGCACCAATCTCAATCTGGCGGCGACGGCGCAGTTTAGCCTGCCAACGGGCAATTCGCGCCTGTTTTTGCCCATGGTGCAAGCGGCAGCCACAGGCCCGGATAACACCGCCGTTAGCGACTCAGCCGGTGTCTTCTGGACAACCAGCAACGCCGCCGTTGCCACCGTTGATGGGCGCGGCATTGTCACCGGGGTACGGCCTGGCATCGCCACCATCACCGCCGTCTCACGGGGCAACGTGCAAGTGAAGCGGACGCTCACCATCACGGTGAACGACCCGCCGCGAAGCGTGAGCGGCGTGCAGGTGACAGCAGCACCCGCCAGCAGCGTAGCCGTGGGCGACTCGCTGTTTGCTTATGCCACCGTGAACGGCACCAACCTGGGCAATCAGATCGGCGTGACATGGAGTTCAAGCGATTCGGCCCTGGCAGAAGTAACACCAGGCGGGCGGGTGATCGCAAAGGCGGTAGGTCAGGTACGCATCACTGCCGCAGCCGTGGCCGACGCCAGCAAAACCGGCAGTTTGGATATTACTGTAACACCCGCGCCTGCTGGCGGCGACCCGAACCTGGGCAACTGGCAGAACATCACCGCCAACTTGCCCAACAACAGTGAACGGGCAGGCCAATCCATGTGGATCAATGCGTTGACCTTCTACAACGGCCAGTTGTTTGCGGGTGCGTATGATGATGGTGGCATCTGGCGGCGCGATGGTGAAACCTGGACTCAGGTGGGCAGCAAGGCCGAGGGGGCAAGGGCGAAATG
>JALONX010000085.1 GCA_025454695.1 Chloroflexaceae bacterium | reverse complement strand
GGGCCTCCAGGGCCTGAACCACAGCTGAAGAACGGCCTCGTTGCAGGCTCCCAACCAGCGAGATTGCCCCAGCCAGGCATGCACCCATAATCACCGCAATGATGGCCCATTCCAAAAACTGATCCACGGCCTGCGCAACATAGGAGGGCCAGGGCACATTCATCCACACGGGCTGCACAATCTGATACCACACCAGATCGGTGATGTAGAAGGCTGCCAATGCTGGCAACCAGAAGCACATAATGCTGAGGTAGGTGGCGAAGAAATGACGCGAACGCGTGTATTCATACATCCCCACGAACAGTGCGGGAAGCCCCCAGATAACAAATGGCAGCAATGCTAACAACGGGCTGTACCAGGGAATTGCCCCTTGCAACGGCAATAATCTGGGCAACACGCCAAACGCGAAGCCAAGAGCAACATAAAGCACCATGCGTGCTGGCTGCGACGAGAGAGAAAGGCGTTTCATGCTACCTCCGTACCTACAAAACTGTGGCACCCGACTATCGAGGTCTACTCCTCAGCGTGTATCACGTTCCTTCCCACGCCTCCACCTGAAAGCCCTGCTCTTCAGTGAGCCGCACGAAATGCAACTGGTCGAACCCTTCAGCATAGGAGGGCAACACCAACCGTTTGCTGGCATCGGCAATTGCCACCTCGGGCACCCGCTCGCGCCCGCTTCGAGTTGCGTTGCGGGCTATACACTCGGCCACGCGGGACTGGAAGAAGTAGCCCACCACCCGAAATTGCGCCGCATGCCCCGCGCTGATGTAAACCGCCCGCTCGGCCACAGTGACGCTGGTATTATCAACCACCATGGGCTGCTGGAGTTGCAGACATGCTTGCAACAACACCCGTTCGCGGTGGCGGGTGCGCAGCAGATCCAGGCTCAGCCGGACATGGCTTTGGAAGAAGTGCTGCCGGTAGAAGCTAGATTTGCCGCTTCCCGGTAGGCCAATAAAGATGATAAGTTCCACGATAAATTGAAAGAACCGAGAACCCGTAGGGGCGAACCTTGTGTTCGCCCGAACCGAGAACCAGGAACCTGCTTGTGAAGTGTGAAACGTGAACCGTGATGCGTGATGCGTAAAACTCAGGGAATTGAGGGAAATAAAGGGAATGGTATCTTGATGTCACGAACTATTTCCTTCGTTTCCCTGATTAGTCCGTCAACGAAGTGTTTTTGCATTGCAAAGCAGTGTCACCCCGAACGGAGTGAGGGGTCTTCAGCGCATCACCATGCAGATTCCTCCCTACGGTCGGAATGACACGGATGGTCATTGGCTTCAAAGGAACTCCCTTTACAGATCACTTATCCCTTTTGCTGTTCGTCACTCGTCACTCGTCACTCGTCACTCGATCCGCGTCCTCCGCAGTGAAAAAATGCCCTACGCCGGGGGCCAGACCCGCCGGAACTGCGCGTCGGCGTTGCCCACGATGGGCTTGCCGTGGCCGAAGCATGCCGTGTTAAAGTTCAACGCCGCCAGCCGACTCAGGCTGCGCTGCCCCAGTGCCAGGTCTTCGTAGATGATGCTCAAGCCCAGGCGGCGCATGTGGCCAGCGGCATCGGCCACAAACAGCACCCCGCCACTGTGGGGCCAGAGCAGGCACACATGCCCCGCGCTATGGCCCGGCGTGTGCAGCACAATCGTGCCGCCTGCAAACGCCAGCACATCGCCGTCGTTGATCTCGTGTTCAATCTCGGTTGGCGTTACGCTGGCCGGGCCAGAACGCATCATCATCGAGATGGCCAATTTTGGCAGCAGGCCGGGGGCTGGCTGCATAGGCCGCGCAGCGATGCCCTGCCGCACCAGAACCGCGTCGGCGGGGTGCATCCAGACACTGGCCCCACTGGCCTGCTTCAGGGCCGCCAGGCTGCCGCTGTGGTCGGCGTGGCAGTGGGTCACCACAATGTTGGTGATGTCGGCAGGCGTGCGCCCCAACTCCTCAACTGCATGGAGAATGCGCTCAGCACTAGAAGGAATGCCGGTATCAATCAGGGTCAGCTTGCCGGTATCAATCAGAAATGCGTTGACAAAGCCGAGGGAAATGGCATACACGCAAGGTACAATTTCCTGGGTCAGGCGGCGTTCTCGTTGGCGTAAGGTCATACGGGCCTTCTTTCGTTCACACGTATGGTTCAGTATAGCACCATCGCGATGAGGCGACTGACAGCTGTTCTGGAAGCGCACCGTTTTACGCCGGAAACGGTGCGTTACCGAGGCGTAATAACTCCCACAAGCTGTGGTATAATTGCAGTTAGCACTCACCGCCCGACACTGCTAATCCAGAGACGGGCGGTGAGTCTGTGTAGCAACATGGAAAAAGAGTATTTTGTTGAGGAGTGACACGGTATGACGACTGAAAACGAAACAACCGCTGATGCGCCAACGTCCGTGGCATTTCGGACAGAAGTGCAGCAACTGTTGCACATTCTGGCGCATTCGTTGTACACCGACCGCGAAATTTTCCTCCGGGAGTTGATCTCGAACGCTTCTGATGCGTTGCACCGGGTGCAGTTTGAGATGCTGACCAACCGCGAGGTGCGTGATGCTGACGCCGAATTGGCCATCCGCCTGAGCGCCGATAAGGACGCCCGTACCATCACCATTAGCGACACGGGCATTGGCATGACCCGCGAGGAGCTGATTGAAAACCTGGGTACGATTGCCCAGTCGAGTGCGCGGGCTTTTGTGGCGGCAGCGAAGGAGGCCCAGCGCCCCAGCAGCGAGATTATCGGTCAGTTTGGCGTGGGCTTCTATTCGGTGTTTATGGTGGCCGATAAGGTTACCGTTACCTCACGCTCCTACCAGGCTGAGGCCGAAGCTGCCTGCTGGGAATCGACCGGCGGCAACACCTTCACCATCACCCATGCAGAAAAGGCCGAACGAGGCACCACGATTGTGTTGCATCTGAAGGACGACGCCGACGAGTTTGCCAACGACTGGAAGCTGGAGCAGATCGTCAAGAAACACTCCAATTTTGTGGCTTTCCCCATCTACAGCGGCGAGCGGCGGCTGAACGAGCAGCAGGCCCTGTGGCGCAAGCCCGCCCGTGAAGTGAAGGCTGAACAATATCCTGAGTTCTACCGCCAGCTGACGATGGATTTTGACGAGCCGCTGCTGCACCTGCATCTTTCCACCGATGTGCCGGTTGACCTGCACACGATTCTGTTTGTGCCTGCCAAACGCGAGCGCGGCATTTTGGAACGGCGCATCGAGGGCAAAATCAAGCTCTACTCGCGCAAAATCCTGATTCAGGAAGATGCCAACGACCTGCTGCCCAACTTCTTCCGCTTTTTGGAAGGCTTGGTGGACAGCGAAGACCTGCCGCTCAACGTTTCCCGTGAGATGGTGCAAAGCAGCCCGGTGCTGCAGCGCATCCGCAAGACGCTGACGGGGCGGCTGTTTAAGGAATTGAACGAACTGGCCGAGAAGGATGCTGACAA
This sequence comes from Chloroflexaceae bacterium, assembly GCA_025454695.1. Lineage (GTDB taxonomy): Bacteria > Chloroflexota > Chloroflexia > Chloroflexales > Chloroflexaceae > JALONX01. The sequence goes on along the minus strand of JALONX010000085.1, from coordinate 9,156 downwards.
ATACGCCGCCTTCTGGAAGGAGTTCGGCCCCTTCATCAAAGAGGGACTCGCCACCGACTACGAGTTCCGCGACGAGCTGACGAAGCTGCTGCGCTTTAACACCACGAAGTCGGGCGAGAACCTGGCGACGCTGGCCGACTACAAAAGCCGCATGCTGGAAGGGCAGACTGAGATTTACTACGTGCAGGCCAACGACCTGGAAGCCGCCCGCCGCAGCCCCCACCTCGACCCGCTGGAAGCACGGGGGCTGGAAGTGCTGCTGATGCACGACCTGATGGACGGCTTTATGCTCGGCAACTTCCGCGAGTATGAGGGGCTGAAGCTGCGCAATATTGACGACGCCAGCCTGGAACTGCCCGGCGAAGCGCCCGCCAGCGCGGTGCAGGTGAGCGATGAGGATTTTGCCCGCCTTTGCGCCCGCGTCAAGGCCGTGCTGGGCGAAGAAAAAGTCACCAGCGTGCGGGCATCGGAGCTGCTGCGCGAAAACCCGGCCCGGCTGGTGACGGAGAAAAACACCCCAGGCCGCGAGATGCAGCGCATCCAGCAGATGCTCGGGCGTGAAACGAAGATCGAGCCACGGGTGCTGGAGCTAAACCGGGGCCACGCGCTCATCGCCAACCTGGCCGGGCGCAACAGCGCCAACAGCGACGACCCGGTGGTGGCCGCCGTGGCCGAGCAGCTCTACGACAACGCCCTGCTGCTGGAAGGGTTGCTCACCAACCCCGCCGCCATGGTGCCCCGGCTTCAGGCCCTGCTCGAAGCCGCCGCTCGCCCGTGATTGCACCGTGAATGTTGCTCTCGCAAAGGCGCAAAGCTCGCCAAGGGACTCTCTAGACACATGCAGTTGCACTCCTATGAGTTTGTCTGAGCAGCTTGTTTTTTGGTAGCTCACGCAAAATTCGCAAAGGAATGCAGGTGTATACGCATCTGCGATAACTTTGCGAGCTTTGCGCCTTTGCGAGAGCTTATTGAGTCCTCTAATACTCCTCTTACGCCGTTATTGCCCCATTTATGCTATACTTAACATAAGCCTGTTTTGTTGATATTTCCCCCTGCGGCTGCCTGCCTCGAACTAGAACAGGAGGCAGGATAATGGCAGTTGTATCTCGACCGTTGAAGCCTGGCGATGGCTCCCGCCCCAGCGCCCAGGCCTGGTGGCATGCACGTGTGCTGACCATCATTGTCTATGGGCTGGCGCTGGTAGCGCTGCTGGTGTTGTTGCAGCAGGTTGCCACGTGGGGCCAGCGGCGGGTGGATGACCTGCGCTACGGTTTCCCGCGCACAGTGCAAATTGAAGGCGTGGTGAGTCCCTCGGACACGCCACAAACGCCGACCCATGTGATTGCGCTCAATCTACGTGGGCAGGTGAGCGTGCTGGTGCTGCCCGGTAGCGACGCCAGCAAGCTGCAAACACTGGCTGGCCCCTACATCGTCGGCAGCGACGGGGCCTATGCGGTGCCGCAGCCAAGCTTGAAGGACGTGAATGATGACGGGCGGGCCGATCTGCTGGTCAACATTCGCGGTGAAACGGTGGTGTATGTCCATGAGAATGGCACATTTCGCTTGATGACGCCAGAAGAGCGGGCGGCGCTGGGGGCAAGCAGTGGAACATAAACAGGTGCTTTGGCGCAAGGGGCGCAGCCTCGTCGGATGATGAACTATCACCGGCGGTGCTGCGCCTTTTGTGTTCTTACAGAGCAAGTCCTGTATTGGAAAGAGTACCGTCAGGTGATGGACGACTCGACCACTTTTTTGCACAATTTGTTGCAAACATAGACACTGCTGCTTAGCCCAGAGAAGAGCAATGATGCATCAATTTCGCACCTGGCTTGAGAATGTCCCCGTTCGTGATCAGGTAGAGCGACGCCAGGCCCCCGCCTTGCAAATTCTTATCTTGTGTTTGCTACTGAGTAACACGGTTGTCACCGCCGTAACATCGGTTGGCACAAACATCATTGGTGGGCGTATTGTTAGTCTTGGTGTATCACTAAGTGTTTTTTTGGTTCTTGTCTTGGCCCTGGTTCTGGTGCGACGTGGGCGCTTTACGCCAGCCATACTGATTGCAATTTTTATTATTATTGGTGTTCTCGGCATGTCCATGCTGCCACGGGGGACGAGTTCGCTCGGCTCGATCTTTTTTACGCTGGCGATACCTATCGTCCTGGCAGGTTATCTGGCGAACCGGCTAGTACGCATTGTCGTAGCCGTTATCACGGTTTCGCTTGTTGCGGGTGTAGGTTTTCTTGAAAGCCAATCGTCGCCGCTGGTGGGCTATTTGATGGCAGACCGCCCCGGCCCCTGGGCGACCGTGATTCCCTTCAGCATGATGGTCGGCTTGCTCTACTTTCTCACCAGCAACTATGGCAATTCGCTGCGCCAGGCCCTGAACACGGCCCAAACACGTGAAGTGGAGCTTGAACAGGTTCGGGCCGCCCAGCAAGCCACCATTGCCGAGCAGACAGCCCAGCTACGCGAGGCGTTGCGCACCGCCGAAGCCCGCGAAGCGGCCCTGAACCAGACGTTGCAGGAATTGCAGGCCGCCCAGGCCACCGTGCGCGAGTTGAGTGCGCCAGTCATCCCTGTGCTGCCCGGGGTGCTGATTGCACCGCTGATTGGCAGCATGGATGCCGAACGGGCGGCACAGTTCAACGAGAGCCTGCTGGCAGCCATTCAGACCCGCCGCGCCCGCCATGTGATTCTGGACGTGACTGGCCTGCCCGTGCTTGACACCCAGGTGGCGCAGGCCCTGGTGACGGCGGCAGCGGCGGCCCGCCTGCTGGGGGCGCGGGTACTGCTGGTGGGCATTCGCCCGGAGGTGGCCCAGACGCTGGTTTCGCTTCAGGTTGAACTGAGTGACATGGCAACCTTTGCCGATTTGCAGAGCGCAATTGCCACCCTGGTGCAGCGCCCCGAGGCGAAAAGCGGCAAGCCCGGGCTTCCGAGGAACGCCGCATGATGCAGCTAGCGCCACGGCAGGTGAGCCTTGCAGTTTTTGGGCTAACCACCGTTGAAGCAATCGTCTTCGTGGTGCTGGCAGTGGCCTGCATGCTTCTGGCTGGGCTGGCCCTTCATCAGCACCAGCGCTTGAAGCAGCTGCACCGCGAGGCTCAGGAGCGCTCCGCAACACATGATGAAACGCCCCCGCTACCAATAGCCTCGCCCGAGGAGCAGCGCCGCCTGCTGGCCATGGTGGCAGCCCTGGAACCACCCGCCGTCATCCTGGCTGAGGGCGTGCTTTTTGTGCCGGTGGCCGGGCCGATGAGCAACCTGCGCTGGACACAGCTCACCACCCGCATGCTCAATGCTGCCGCGAAGGAGCGTGTACGCCAGGTTATTTTTGATCTTTCGGGGTTGCAGAGTGTTGATGAGGGAGCTGTTCAGGGGCTGACGCAAACGATTCAGGCCCTGCGGCTGCTGGGTTGCGCCGTCGCCCTCACAGGCATGGCACCGGAGCTGGCGGCACTCATCACCAATACGGGCACGGCCCTCGACGGGGTGACAACCGCCCGCACGCCCCAGGAAGCTTTAAAGGAGGGACTGCCGCTCGGTGGTACCTACGGGCGCGGCAGCTTCTTTGATCGCAATTGAGTTGCCACACATGCATTGCCACAGAGACCGCAGAGGGCACAGAGAAATAAACGTTAACTACCTCTGTGTTCTCTGTGCCCTCTGTGGCAATCCTGCTTACACATCGGAACGGGTGCCGCAATTGGGGCAGAACACCGCTGTGCCAGGCATCTGGAAGCCGCACTGGCGGCACGTTTTCATGCCGGGAGTCGCCTGAACTGAACCACTGCTGCCGAAGAGTGAGCCTGACGGTGGCGGCGGTGGGGGCGTGGTTGAAGCGGATGACGAAGAACTGGACGGCGTGCCATAGTCAATCGGCACCGACTGCGACGAGCTACTGTAGGATGGTGATGGCTCGATGTAGTTGTCTGATTGGGCCTGTTTCAGCTCCTCCTCCTTCACCACCAGCGAGGAGCGGAGCTGGTCAATCGTCTGGGCCAGGGCTGCGATGGTGGGAGCGTTGATTTGCCCAGCCCGGTGCAGGTCGTAGGCCCGCTGGCCCATCTCAATCATTTTTTCGTCCATCTGGCGGCGCACATCATTTACCTCACCTTGAATGCGGGTTGTGCGCTGAAATTTGTCGGCCTCGAACTTTGCTCGGTCAACCCCTTGTGATATAGTCTTCGAAATCTGGTCAAGAAAGCCCATGTATTCCTCCCTGGCGCTGCTACGTATAGGAACTATCTCGTTAGACGTTCGTCCGTGAAGGCTGGATGCGACTCTATTGTAGCACAGCCCCCAAAACCCCTGCCATAACTCCCCCTGTGCTCACCCCTTGTGGCACGGCTGCAAACGCGACACAAGTACTATGGACAGCCACAGCGCAACTCGGTATCATCCTGAACAGACCTCATCACCCACTACATCGCACTAGAGGTTGCCGAATGACCTACATTGAGACTGAACCAGACTACACCACCACAACGGCCAGTACGTTGCTGGCCCTGCTGGAACAACAACACACCACCCTACCCACCGGACACGAGGAACTCCTCAAACACCGCGAACATCGCCGCCAGCTAGAACAGCAGCAGCGCCTGTGCGACCGCACACTGGAAGAGTGGCGGGTTGCTCTGGCCCACCGCTGGGAGTGTGAAGTGTTGGGCCAGCGGCTCTACCTGCACATTCAAACGGAGTTGCGCGACTACCTGGGCGAAAATGCCGCCTACTTGCAACTGGTCGCTCCCACGCCCCACAGCGATGCGGTGGGGTTGCTGGCCGATCTACGGCGCACCGAAGCCTCGCTGCTGCTGATGCAGCCCCGCCCCGCGTTTGTGGCCGAGCGTCTGGCCCAACTCGCCGCCGCCTGCCACGATCTGGACGAAGCGCTGAGTTGGACGAGCCGGGCCGAGGCTGACCGCCGCGCCGCGCTCCATGCCATGCGTTTGCTGGAACAGGCTCACCAGCGCCTCTGTGAGCAGACGCGCCGCCTACTGAACGAGTACGCGGGCGCACGCTCGCCACTGGTGTTTTCGTAACCCGTCGCCTCTCGCTAAGGCACAAAGACACAAAGTATTGTAAGAGCACCTGCATCTGCGATTACTTTGTGTCTTTGTGTCTTTGTGAGAACTTCTTCAGGCTGCCTCCAGGAGTCCCCGTTCCTGCACCAGCTCCAGGGCCAGGGTTTTGTAGCCAACCTGCTCAAACAGCACCACGATTTTGCCCTCCTCGTAGCGCATGACCTGGCCGCCGCCCCAACTGGTGTGCCGCACCTGGCAGCCCACGGCGAAGGGCACATCGGTGGGCGGGGCGCTGGCCAGCCCGGACTCGCACACATCGCAATAGCCACATGGTTCGGCTAGTTCTTCGCCAAAATAGCCCAGCAGATAGCGGCGGCGGCAGTCGCGGCTTTCCGCATAGCCGCGCATCATCTCCACCCGCGAGCGTTTGAGGTGCTGCTGCCGCTCCACCGCCGCTTCCACCGCCTCGGTCACATTGTCCAGATCGTGCAAGGCGCGCGTGGGCGCAATCGTGCCATCGGGCCGCAGCTCCACCGCGCCAATGTCTTCCAAATGGTTGAGCGCAATCATCAGTTTTGTCTGGCTCAGGCCGGTGGCCCCTTGCAGGGCGGCGAACGACTGAGGCCGACGGCTGCGCCCAAGCGCCTGGGCAACCAGGCTGATCTGGTCGGCATCTACCTGGCCGCCGCTGGCAAAAAAGCGTCGCAGGCCCACATCCTCCGGGCAGTAGAACAGCACTGCCTCGGCATCCTCGCCATCGCGCCCGCCCCGGCCCAGTTCCTGGTAGTATGAGTCCACTGCATCGCTGATGTCGTGATGCACCACAAAGCGCACGTTGGGCTTGTCTATGCCCATGCCAAAGGCGGTGGTCGCCACCATCACCGCTACCTCGTCGTGCATAAAGGCGTTCTGCCGCCGCTCGCGTTCGCGGGCGGGCAGCCCGGCGTGGTAAAACAGCGTCGCCACGCCCCGCTCTGTCAGCGCCGCCGCCACCTCCTCGGCCCGCTGGCGTGTTGCGGCGTAGACAATCCCCGGTTTGGGGGCCGCTTCAACCCAGGCCAGCAGGGCTTCCCGTTTGTCCTTGTCGTTGTAAAACTTTTCCACCCCCAGCCAGATGTTGGGCCGGTCAAAGCCGCGCACAATCACATTGGGGTCGCGCATGCTGAGCCGTTCCACAATCTCATCGCGCACCAGCGGCGCAGCGGTGGCCGTGAGCGCCAGCACCGGCGGGTGACCTAGCGCTTCCACCGCCGCCCCCAGCCGCAGGTAGTCGGGCCGGAAGTCGTGGCCCCACTCGCTCACGCAATGAGCTTCATCCACCACAAACAGCGACGGTCTGGACTCACGCAGCCGTTCCAATACCTCCATATTGGCCAGTTGCTCCGGCGCAAGAAAGATAAATTCCACTTGCCCTTCGCTCAGTTGTTGCAGCGTCGCCTCGCGGTTGCGCCCGCTCAGCGCCGAGTTGAGTTGGGCCGCACCGCCCAGTTCCTGCTCATTAATGCTATCCACCTGGTCTTGCTGCAGGGCAATCAGCGGTGAAATGACGATGGTGGGGCCGTTGAGCATCTGTCCGGCAATCTGGTAGATCGCCGATTTGCCTGCACCGGTTGGCATCACCGCCAGCGTGTCGCACCCGGCGGCGATAGATTTGATGGCTTCTTCCTGGCCTGCATGCAGCCGTTCGTAGCCCAGTTGTTCCTGGGCTATGCGGCGGGCGCGGCGGGCTACATGGGTTCGTGGGGGCATGGGATGTTCCTGATTATTTTCAGCGTGCGCTGACGTTTATTTGATATGACACGATCGCGGTAAATGCAACAACTGTGCCAGATGGCAGTCGTTCTGGCTCATCGTATCGTTGATGGTATTGGCACGCTTGTTGCATTTATGGCAAGCAGGGATAACTCAACAATGAAGGAATACGGTAATGCAGGTTATAGATGCGTTTGAGGTAAAAGCCAACGATGGCGCGGTTGTTTCTGCTGTTGTTGTTAATGACATGGAACACCGCTGGTTTCGAGTCTATTGTGCGGGCGAATTTGTGGGGCATATCGGCTGGTCAGAACACCGTGAACTCTATCTGGTGTTTGATCGGCACGGCTTGCTGCGAGAAAGCCTGCCAGCCTTGAGTGATGCGGAAAACACGCTGGTGAAGGTTGCGGGCTATAAAGCCATGCCCTTCGCTGCTGAGTCGGCCTGGGGCGTCTAACGGCCATGTCGCCGCTTTTTATATAAGGCCAGGAGCGATAACGTTGCTCCTGGCCCTTTTTGTTAAACCATCAAAGATCAATAATATATAGTAATTATTCTTTACGAAATTATCTTTGCATATTTGACACAAACTCCGTATAATGCCCCCTCCACAATCGCGATTTGCAGATCAGGAGTAGTGCATTATGCAACGTCCCTCTCCCCGATCCACCCCGCTGACCCTGTTTGGGCTGCTGGTGGTGGTGTTTGCCCTGGCCTTCCATCCCCTTGCCGTTCAGGCAACCCCGACCGGGCCAGCTGCCACTGGCTCGGAACAGCCTGGATTGGCCGACCTCAGCCCTTCCCTTGCGGCGCTTAGCCAGAGCGCTGGCCCCCTGCACCTGATGCTGGAACTGGCCGACCAGCCTGCCGTGCTGGCCTACGCCATCGCCGCTGAACGCCCTGGCGTTTCGGTTGCCCAGGCAACTCAGGCGGGCGCGGCGCAACTGGCCCGCATTGAGCAGGCCCAGAGCCGAACCCTCACCGCCTTGCGTGCATCCCTCCCTGCTGCCAACGTGACCTACCAGGTGCGCAATGCCTACAACGGCATTGCCGTGGTGGCTGACGCCGCCAGCCTGCCCCAGTTGCGGCAGTTGCCCGGCGTGAAGGCCATCCATCGGCTGACCCGCCACGAGCGCACCAACGCCAACACGGTGCCGCTGATCGGTGCTTCCGAGGCCTGGCACAGCCTTGGTCTCACGGGCGAGAACATCAGCATCGGCATTATTGACACCGGCATTGATTATGTCCACACCATGTTTGGTGGCTCTGGTGCAACGCTCGACCTGGAAGCGGCCCGCAGCCCCGCGAACAACGTGCAGCTCAGCGGCCCCACCGCTGTTCCAGCTGGCTTCAAGGTGCTGAATGGCACAACTCAACTCTACCCCAGCGCCAAGGTGGTGGGCGGCTTCGACTTTGCTGGCGACGAGTATAATGCAGCGGGCGAGGACGACGCGCTTACACCAAAGCCCGACGCAAACCCGATGGATTGCCCTTCCAGCCTGGGTGGCGGCCACGGCAGCCATGTGGCAGGCACGGCGGGCGGCTACGGCGTGAACGCCAACGGCAGCACCTACAGCGGGCCGTGGGATGACAACACGCCCTTCAACACCATGCGTATTGGCCCCGGCGTGGCTCCCCAGGCCAGTCTCTACGCCCTGCGAGTCTTTGGCTGCGAGGGTAGCACCGACTTGACCACGCAGGCCATTGACTGGGCCATGGATCCCAACGGCGACGGCAATTTCGATGATCGCCTCGATGTGATCAACATGTCGCTTGGATCGGGCTATGGTGGGCCGGACGACCCATCGGCAGTGGCTAGCGACAACGCGGCAGTGGCTGGCGTGATTGTGGTTGCCTCGGCAGGCAACAGCGGCGACGTGTACTACGTTTCCGGCAGCCCCGGCTCCTCCACCCGCACCCTGGCGGTGGCCTCATCGGTGGATGAAACCGACATCGCCGACGGTTTCGATATCACCGCACCAGCCGAGATTGCAGGAGTCTACGGCTCGTTCAACTCGCTCAACTACAATTTTGCGGCCAACTCGCCCGTCATCGCCCCGGTAGCCTATCGTATTGATAGTGATGCTACCAGGCGCGGCTGCAACGCCAATGGTTCCAGCCCCTACGCCGCCGGTGCCTTCACGGGCCGGATCGCTCTGCTGGACTGGCTGGCTCCCGGCGACACCGCTTCGGTCTGTGGCTCGGTAGCTCGCTCCCGCAATGCCTCCAGCGCTGGTGCCGTCGGCGTGATTTTCGTTTACAACCTGCCTTTTATTGACATTGCCATTGGTGGCGGAAACAACATTCCCAACACCATCACCACGTCCACCACCGGCGACCTGATCAAGGACAACCTGGGCGCGGGCGTGACGGCAAC
>JALONX010000785.1 GCA_025454695.1 Chloroflexaceae bacterium | reverse complement strand
GCAACGTGGTGGGCAGCAACATCTTCAACATTCTCGGCATCCTTGGCCTGGCTAGCATCGTCACCCCTGGTGGACTCACGGTGAACCCAACGATTATCAGCTTCGACATGCCGATTATGGTCGCTGTGGCGGTAGCCTGTCTGCCGATCTTCTTCAGCGGTTTCACTATCGCCCGCTGGGAAGGGGCACTGTTCCTGGCGAGCTATGTGGCCTACACCGCCTTCCTGATCTTTGTGGCCACCAGCAACCCGCTGCTGGAAACCTTCAGCAACGCCATGCTGCTGATTGCCCCGCTGGTAGTGATTGTGCTGGGTTGGACGGCCATCACCGCCTACCGCAAGCACGGACTCAATGGGCCAAATGGCGCGGCGTCGAACAGCTAATCTTTCCAACTGCGGACTACGGACTACGGATTGGGAGTTACGCAGTCCGCAGTAGGCACCACATCCATAAAAGCACAAACCTGCTGTTTCAATAGCCGCCGTTTCAATTACCAGAACTGCAAATGATTTCTTGACAAGACCTGTGCATGTTGTTATACTCGAAAAAGGTTGGGGAGTAGCCACTCGCATCAGCGAGGGATCAATCGTCATTACGAGAACGATTCTCCGGTTGATCACACAGTGTTACAACACTGCACGGCGAGACCATCACGACAGTTGATGCCGTGGTGGCCTCGCTTTCTGTTTGCACATATGACAATTGTGGAGCGTATCAAACGATTTGGAAGGAAGAAGAAATGGATTTACTGACTATTGGGATGATCCTGCTCGGTTTAGTGCTCCTCACGGTTGGCGGCGAATTGCTAGTGCGAGGAGCCTCGGCCATTGCGGCGGCGGTGGGCATTTCGCCCCTGGTGATTGGCCTGACGGTGGTGGCCTTTGGCACCAGCGCCCCGGAACTGGCGGTGAGCATTCAGGCCGGCCTTGGTGGCAGCCCCGACATTGCTGTTGGCAACGTGGTGGGCAGCAACATCTTCAATGTGTTGTTTATCCTCGGTGCCTGCGCCCTGGTCGCTCCACTCCTGGTGTCGGTGCAGCTGGTGCGCAAAGAGGTGCCGTTTATGATTGGCGTCTCCTTGCTGTTTGTGCTGCTGGCCCTGGATGGCGGCATTCAGCTATGGGATGGCCTCCTGCTGTTTGGCCTGCTGATCGGCTACACCAGCTGGTCAATCATCAGCAGCCGCAAAGAGACTGCCGCCGCCCAGGCCGAATATGCCAAGGAGTTTGGCCAGGAGGCGGAAGCCAAAAAGGGCGGCCCCAACATGATCCTCAGCATTATGTTTGTGGTTGGTGGGCTGGCCCTGCTGGTGTTTGGCGGGGGCATGCTGGTGGATGGTGCTATTGCCATTGCCAGCGCCTTCGGCGTCAGCCAGGCCATCATCGGACTGACAATTGTGGCGGCTGGCACCTCGCTGCCGGAAGTGGCTACTTCGATTATTGCCACCATCAAGGGCGAACGCGACATTGCTATCGGCAACGTGGTGGGCAGCAATATCTTCAACATCCTCAGCATCCTGGGCCTGGCCAGTATCGTTACGCCCGGTGGACTCACCGTGGCCCCGAACATTCTTGCCTTCGACATCCCGATTATGATCGCGGTTGCCATCTCATGTCTGCCGATCTTCTTCAGCGGCTTCAGTATTGAACGCTGGGAAGGGGCGCTCTTCCTGGCGAGCTACATCGCCTACACGGTGTTCCTGATTTTTGTGGCCACCAGCAACCCGCTGCTGGAAACCTTTAGCAACGCCATGCTACTGATTGCGCCGCTGGTGGTGATCGTGCTGGGCTGGACGGCCTTTAGTGCCTACCGCAAGCATGGGTTGAATGGGCCAGGCAACGCCACAGCGGCTGATTGATATTCACCGCCGAGGACGCCCAAACGAAGGAAATGAAGGAAATTGCTCTCAGTATCCTGGTGCCATTTCCCTGAGTTCCTTTATGTCCCTGACATAAGCATTGTGCTGTTCATGGTTCTTCGCGCCGCAACGCTGAGTTACAAGGATGTTTTCCATGGGCCGGGTTCTGAGCTATTCGCGTTACATTGTGCTGCTTGGCGTGGTGGCCTGTGTGGTGGTGGCGGCAACCCTGTTTCTGGCTGGCATGGTGCGGGCAGGCGTTCTGGTCGTGGAATCGCTAGCGGCGATCGCCAGCGAAAAGACGCCGAAAACCTTGTCAATCGCCACGATTGAACTGGCCGACATCTTTCTCATCGCCACCGCAATCTACATAGTGGGCGTGGGGCTGTACGAACTCTTTATTGGCGACGCCGCCCTGCCCGAGTGGCTGGTGGTGAAATCGCTCGACGACCTGAAGGACAAGCTGATCAGCGTAGTCGTGGTGGTGCTTGGCGTCAGCTTCCTGGCCCAGGTGGCCGTGTGGGATGGCCAGACCAACCTGCTGCCCTATGGCGCGGCCATCGGCGCGGTCATCCTCTCGCTCACCGCCTTCGGCCTGATACGGCGGGGCAAGAGCAGCAAAGCAGTTGAGGAGATGAACGGGAAATGAAGGAAATAGAGGAAATGAGCATTGCCAATTTCCCTCATTTCCCACTATCTCCCTGGCTTAGTAATCACGGCTCCACCACCAGCGTGCCAACCTGGGCCTCATGGCCGGGTAAATCACAGTAGAAGCGGTAGCGGCCTGGTTCTTGCGGCGCGAAGAAGGTCAACACCACACTCGTCCCAGGGTTCGCCGACACCGTGCGGTCGGCGGCGGGCAGTTCCAGTATCAGGTTGTGGGGCTCCTGTCCAGCATTGTCCATGCGCAGAAAGACCTTCTCGCCCGCCCGCACGGTGAGCAGATCAGGCGTAAAGCGCATCTCTGTCGCGGTGGTTTCCAGGCTGCGCTCCGGTGGCAGCGGCCCGCCACAGCCCACCAGCAGCAGCAGCAGCATGATAAAAAGCCAATAGCGGTATTTTGAAAGCATACAATTTGGTTCCTGTTGATGTGATAGCAATTACAACAATGTCAGTATAAATGATCTGGACGTAGGGCGAACCTATGAGTCTTTACAACATAATCTAGACAGCCATCCGGGCAACACGCTTATGAGCCCGCGCAGGTGGGCTTCGCAGCTTCAAGCCGCGCCCTTTAGGGCTACGGCGAGCAAATATACCCGTTTAATTTCTTAAAACTCATCAGCGTGTTTGCAGCTTCCAGACGCCGAATTCATTCGGTGGCCCGGGGGGCACGACATGTCCGGTTCTTTTTGTAAACGTTCATCAGTTCGCATGATCAAAGCACGGCCCATGTTTTCCTGTTATTGATGCACGATGAGGTGCTGGTCTCCTTTTCCATAGTCTGTTCTCCGCGTTCTCCGCGGCCTCCGCGGTGAAAGAGGAAGTTCCCATGCTGTTTGCTACGATTTTACTGGTGATGGCGGTTGCGCCGATGGGCCTGCTGGCCCGCTACTACCCCAAACCTGGCTTTGGCTGGGTGCTGGCACTGTTGCCGCTCGCGATCTTCAGCTTCTATGCCAGCCAGATTGGGGCGATTGGCCAGGGCAACTACGCCCTGGAGGTCTACCCATGGGCACCCGGCATGAACATTGATGTAGCCTTCCGCCTGGATGGCCTGAGTCTCTTTTTTGTGCTGCTGGTTTCTGGCATTGGCACGCTGATTGTGCTCTACACCAGCTACTACATGAAGGGCGACGCGGGTATGGGGCGCTTCTACCTCTACCTGCTGATCTTTATGGGGGCCATGCTGGGCCTGGTGCTGTCGGAAAACATTCTTACCATGTTTGTTTTCTGGGAACTGACCTCGGTCAGCTCATACCTGCTGGTGGGCTACAAACACGACTACCCCGAAGCCCGGCGCGGTGCCCAGATGGGCCTGCTGATCACCTTTGGCGGCGGGTTGGGCCTGCTGGTGGGCCTGGTGATGCTGGGGCAGATCGCCGGTTCCTACAACTTTAGCGACATCATCGCCGCCCGCGACACCATTGTGGCCAGCCCGCTCTACGCCCCGGCCCTCGGCCTGATTCTGCTCGGCGCATTCACCAAGTCGGCTCAGTTCCCCTTCCATTTCTGGCTGCCCAACGCCATGCAAGCTCCCACCCCCGCCAGTGCCTTTTTGCACTCAGCCACCATGGTGAAGGCGGGCGTGTTTCTGCTGGCCCGCCTCAACCCGGCCCTCGGCGGCACCGACCTGTGGATGTACACCCTCACCAGCTTCGGCATGGTGACAATGGTACTGGGCGCAATTGTGGCCCTGCGCAAAGACGACATCAAAGGGCTACTGGCCTACAGCACGGTGAGCAAACTCGGCACTATGGTGATGCTGGTAGGCGTTGGCGGCCCCGACGCCGCCGCCGCCGTGATGGCGACCATCCTGGCCCATGCGCTCTACAAAGGGGCGCTCTTTATGCTGGCCGGGGTGGTTGACCACGAAGCTGGTACCCGTAGCCTGAGCAAGCTCGGTGGCCTGGGCAAAATCATGCCCTGGACGATGGCCCTGACGGTAATCTCGTCCCTCTCCATGGCAGGCATTCCCATTCTGCTCGGCTTTGTTTCCAAAGAAGAATGGTTCTACGCCGCCACTGCCAGCCCGCTCAACGAGTGGTTCCGCAACACCGTGCTGGTGGCCCTGGTGATTAGCTCGGTTTTCGGGGTGGCCTACGCCTGGCGGCTGGTAAACGGCGTCTTTCTGGGGCAGCCGGGCAGCGGCCTCAAAAAACATGTGCATGAAGCGCCTCTGGGCATGCTGGTTGGCCCTGGCGTGCTGACGGTGCTTTCGTTGGGGTTGGTAGCCATCCTCGATCCGCTGGCCAGCTTCCTCACCCCCGCCGTCACAGCGATGGACTCAGCCGCGAAGATCAGCCTCTATCTCTTCCCGCCCTACTTCAACTTTGTGCTGGCGCTGAGCCTGCTGGCGATTGGCCTGGGTGTGGTGCTGACCCGCTTCGAGCGGGCGCTGGTCAATGCGCCCTCGTCGCTGCCCGCGTGGCTCAGCGGCGATAAAATCTACGATGCGACGATGACCGGGCTGCTGGATGGCACCACTGCCTTCACCCGCGTGGTGCAAAACGGCAAGCTGCGCCACTACCTGGCATGGTCACTGCTGACGCTGTTGGCGGCAGTCGGCGTGCCCTTCCTGCTGTTTGGACTCACCGGCTACCCCACGCCCTCGTTCGCCGATGTTGAGCTGTTCGAGGTCATTCTGGCGCTACTGATACCGATTGCGGTGCTCGCCACCATCCGTGCCCAGTCGCGGCTAGGGGCAATTATTGCGGCCGGTGTGGTGGGCGCGATTATGTCCTTTATCTTCGTCATCTTCAGTGCGCCCGACCTGGCCCTGGTGCAGTTGACGATTGAAGTGCTTGCGACCGTGTTTATGATGCTGGTGTTTGCCATTCTACCAGCCCAGTTCCGCCAATTTTCGTCCATGGCTACGCGAATGCGCGACGGCGTGATTGCCGTGCTGGTGGGCCTGGTGATGGCGGCGATTACCTTTGCCGCTGCCAGCAGCACCCAGTTCGCCAGCCTGGCCCCCTTCTTCCGCGAGCAGAGCCAGCCTGCGGGCCAGGGTGCCAACGTGGTGAATGTGATCATTGTAGACTTCCGTGGCTTCGACACCATGGGCGAAATCACGGTGCTGTTTGGCGCACTGCTCGGCATCTACGGGCTGGTGCGCATGCGCCAGCAGGCCAGAGCCAGCGCCGCCAGCAAACGTGACAACGGCAAGGCTAGCCCGGCCAACGGTAAGCCAACCCAGGCGAAGCCGACGGAAGAAGTGAAAGTGTGATCACGAGTGACGAGTGACGAGTGACGATTACGCACTGACCGGAGACGGAAGACCGGAGACCGAAGCCAGAAATCAGTTTGCAGTCTTCAGTTTGCAGTTGGCAATGATCAACGATGAAATATTGCCAACTGCCAACTGCAAACTGGGAATGGTTCTCGATTTTCACACAGGACAAATTCATGTTCGACTCACTAATTTTACGCACGGTTGCCAAGATTATGTTGCCCATTCTGCTGCTGCTCTCGCTGTTTATGGTGGTGCGCGGGCACAACCTGCCGGGCGGGGGCTTTGTGGGCGGGCTGCTGGTGGCAGTGGGGCTGATTTTGCAGATTGTGGCCTTTGGCCCGGAACGGACGCGCAAAATCCTCCCGGTAAGTTACATCAGCGTGGCTGCCTTCGGGGTCATCTTCGGGGCGGTGTGGGGCCTGCTGGGGCTGTTTGCCGGCCAGCCCTACATGGCGGCTTTCTGGATTCCCCAACCCATCCCCGGCATTGGCAAAGTCGGCACACCGGTGCTGTTTGACATTGGCGTCTACTTCACCGTGGTCGGCGTCATCACCCAGATTGCTTTGACGCTGGCCGAAGAACCATTGCTCTTCCCGACTCAGAAGCGCCCGGCAGCAGAGGGCGAGCCGGTAGCACCGAAAGCATAACGGAAACGTATGAAGTATGAATGATGAAGTATGAAAATCAATGCACTTCATTGCAATGCATTGGGTTCAACATTGACATTCATACCTCATACTTCATCATTCATCATTTGGAGCTTACTATGACCTT
>JALONX010000784.1 GCA_025454695.1 Chloroflexaceae bacterium | reverse complement strand
CACCTGGCACCTCACGTACATTTGGGGTTCCAAGGGGCGTAGCCCCTGGCCGGGGGTGCAGGGGGCCGGGTGGCCCCTTGCCGCCCGCCGCGCAGGCGAAACCAACAGGATGTTGCCGTGCTTTGACACAGATGGTGACAAAATACGCCCCGGCTGAACGGTAGTCGTAGTTTTGAAGCCGGATGGAGCGACGCTGTTGGGGCACCTTGCTACTCCTTCATACATGAGGATTGACATGGTATTCCAGCCTCAGCGTGTTCCATAGCGGTGCGATGTATAACGCCTTTCAGCTTGTGGGCGCGATAATGAAGATGTACAACTTTTATCTGGCCACAATGTGCGCTGTAGTGGCGCGATGTATCGTGCTGTCCGGCCTATGAGTGCAATAAAATTGCGCCGCCGCATCCTAATTCTACTCTTCATCTACTGCTGCTGTAGCCCTGCTCCAGCCACGCGGCGTCAGGTTTCACACAATCTCCCGACACGCCCGATACAAGTCTTTCCAACCGTCGCGTTCCTTCAGCACCGTTTCCAGGTACTCCTGCCACACCACCCGATCCTGCACCGGGTCTTTGACGACAGCCCCCACCAGACCCGCCGCCACGTCGCCCGCCCGCATCACCCCGTCGCCAAAGTGGGCCGCCAGGGCCAGGCCGCTGTTCACCACCGAGATTGCTTCGGCGGTGCTGAGGGTGCCGCTAGGCGACTTGACTCTGGTTTTGCCATCGGCGGTGACACCGGCCCGCAGCTCGCGGAAGACCGTTACAATGCGGCGAATCTCCTCCAGGGCCGGGGCTTCGGCGGGCAGTTCCAGGGCGCGCCCCAGGCTAGCCACCCGGCGCTGCACAATCTCCACCTCTTCCTGCACCGTCTCGGGCAGTGGCAGCACCACCGTGTTGAAACGGCGTTTGAGGGCGCTGGACAGGTCATTGACGCCCTTGTCTCGGTCGTTGGCGGTAGCGATGATGTTGAAGCCTTTCACCGCCTGCACTTCGCTGTTCAGTTCGGGCACCGGCAGCGTTTTTTCGGAAAGAATGGTGATCAGCGTGTCCTGCACGTCGGCGGGAATACGGGTCAACTCCTCAATGCGGGCGATTTTGCCCTCCTGCATGGCTCGCATCAGCGGGCTAGCCACCAGCGCAGCGGCTGATGGGCCATCGGCCAGCAGGCGGGCGTAGTTCCAGCCGTAGCGAATGGCCTCCTCGCTGGTGCCTGCCGTGCCCTGAATCAGCATGGTTGAGTCGCCCGAAATGGCGGCGGCAAGATGTTCAGAAACCCAGCTTTTGGCTGTGCCGGGCACCCCCAGCAGCAACAGGCCCCGGTCGGTGGCCAGGGTCGCAATGGCGATTTCGATCACCCGGCGGTTGCCAATGTATTTGGGCGAGACCTCAACGCCGTCGGGCAGCTTGCCGCCCAGCAGGTAGGTGGCCACGGCCCAGGGCGAAAGCTTCCAGCGCGGCGGGCGCGGGCGGCTATCGTGGCGACTCAGCGCCTCCAGTTCGGCGGCGAACTGCTGCTCGGCGTGTTCTCGTAAAACCGTACTCATTGGGCAAACTCCTTTAGCATGTCGCGGCGGAAATGAAGCAATCGTTCGTAGCGCTCAATCGCATCACCCCAGAATGACCATTGGCGCACCCGTTCGGGAATGGCGGCGGCGGCGGCATCGGCCATATGCGGTGGAATAAAGCGGGCCGAGTCTTCCAGAAAATCGCGGAACTGCCAGTCCAGACGGGCGTTTTTGTCGTCAATTTTGTCGAGATAGGCATGCAAGCCAGCTAACACCAGGCTCGCCAGCGGTTCGCTCCAGGGCTGCATGTAGCTGTTCAGCAAGCCAAAAGCGGGGTGCTTCTGGTGCAGTGGGCCAGGCTGAGCCGCAAGCACCTCCAGCAGGCGGGCCTCCTGGCGGGCGGCAGGCAGGGCGGCGAAAAGTGTGCCCGGATTGATGTCGCGGTCATTGTTCAGTGCGACCTCAAACAGGGCCTCGATCCAGGGCTGTGCCCGATAGCGAATGGCGGCGTCCGCCCAGGCTTGCAGCAACAGGCCGCGCCACTCCTTCGGCAGCTGCGCCTGCACAAGGGTGGCCGGGTCAGCATTCCAGGCGGCGCACCATATGTCCGGCGGCGTCCGCCCGATGATCTGTTGCAGCCACCAGGCCCGTTCGCCCATGCTCGTGTGGGGTGGCTTTAGCTCAATACCGTCCCGCTGAGCGGCTTTGTCAGCCTCGTCTGGTAATGTCACGTCAATCTGGGCCGGTTTAGCCGATTTTAAGCGCAGCAGGTTAGCCGGGCTGGCGGGATGCCACGTCAGCAGCGGCAGTGCCCGCGCCACCATGCGCTGGGCCAGCCCTGAGTCCGGCAGGCGCGAGAGCAGGTCGGCGGCAGTGGCCCGCACCTCTTTGCTGCGGTCGTCCAGGGCTGCTTCCAGAAACGGCTCGTCATCCAGGCTCAGCCCCTCGGCAAAGGTCGTCAGAAACTCGGCCCGCTCGTTGGCCTTTTCCCTGGCCCATGTGCTGGCAAGGGTGCTGCGGGCCAGTTCCGGCTGCATGGCCCGTAGCTGTCGCAACAGACTCAGGCGGGCGGCGCGGCTGCCAGTTTCCCAGGTGGAGATGAGCGGTTGGAGATTGGCGATTGGAGACTCAGCAACATTGTCAGTTTGGTTCTGTACATCTGTTTTGCTGACTCCCGTCTCCGGTCTCCCGTCTCCGGTCTGCACACTGGCATATTCCCACGCCGGGTTCTGAGCGGCCAGCCAGCGGCCCCGTTTGCCCAGGGCGGGCAGCAGCAGCGAGCGCAGGCCAATGCGGCTCTGGCCCAGGTTCAGCAGGCTGGGCAGATGCTGATTGTGTACCCGCTGACCTGCCTTTGCCAGCAATTCCAGCCATTCTGGCAGTACCACTTCTTCCGTGCCACTCAGCATAGTCGCCAGGTGTTCGCCCGCCCGTGGCGAGCAGAGCGGCAAATCGTCCAGTTCACACGGTGGCACGCTATCTTCGCCGAGGGTCGGCTGCACGGCCCCCGCCCGCTGGTAGAAGGCTGTGGCGGCAGCGGCGCTCAACAGGTTGCCCGCAACATCAGCGGTGGGCAGCTGGCTCAGCAACATGCCCAATGGCCCGCCGGGAGCTGGCGGCAAACTGCCGCGCCGTTCGGTGCCTACCAGGGCCGTAGCGAGGAGCGTTTCCCAGTAGGTTTGTGTTGTGTCGTTGGTCATTTCTTTTTCACCGCCAAGGACGCGGAGAACGCCAAGTTGTTTTTATCGTTCATCATTCATCATTTGTTGGTGTCGCCTACGCGGCGGGCGGGTAGGGGAATAGTCCTCGCCACTCCCGTTTTAATTGCGTTTACTGTCTCCAGCACGTTGCTATCGCCTACGCGGCGGGCGGGTAGGGGCCAGCCCCTACCAACCCCGTTGGGGCCTGACGCCCCAAACCCCCGCATGTGACACCTGACGCAACGAGACGCACGGCGGCGCATGGCTG
>JALONX010000783.1 GCA_025454695.1 Chloroflexaceae bacterium | reverse complement strand
CTTCCAAGCACATGCCATGCAGATTCCTCCCTGCGGTCGGAATGACAACGATGTTCGGCGTGGTCGTTGATCCGCCCACGTTGGGGTGCATCGCACGATTGCAGTGGTATGCATTGTTTGGCATTGGCGTGCATTGTGGGCGGCGCGGGCGTGCATGGCCGGCCGACACATCGGTCGGCCCCTACGCCATTGCATCGTTCATCATTCATACGTCATACTTCATACATCATCATTCATCATTTGTTCGTTCCAACGGCAACACCACTGTAAACGTGCTGCCTTCGTTTTCCACGCTGGCCACGCTGATGCTGCCGCCGTGGAGTTCGACGATCTCTTTGACCACGTAGAGGCCAATGCCCATGCCGACGATGGCGTGGGTAGCCGTGTTGTCGGCACGGAAGAAGCGCTGAAACAGCCGTGGCAGGGCATCGGCAGGAATGCCAATGCCTTCGTCGCTGACGGTGATGCAGCAGGTGGCCTGGCCGTCTAGTCGCAGGGACACCCGCACGGTGCCACCGTCCGGGCTGTATTTGACGGCGTTTTGCACCAGGTTTTGCAGCACCTGTTCCAGCCGCATGGCGTCGCCCACCATGGGCAGTGGCGCGGCGGGCAAGGTCAGTTCCAGGCGGTGGCGTAGCAGGTGGGGCCGCTGTTCTTCGGCAATGCGCTGCACCAGAACCACCATATCAAAGCTGTTGCGTTCCAGGGCCAGGTGGCCCAGTTCGATTCGCGAGACATCGAGCAGCGTGGCGATCAACCGATCCAGGCGGCGGCCCTGGTCAATCATCATGTGAAGATTACGTTCGAGGCGTTCCGTTAGCACCCCTTCCTGGCCCAGGCGGCGCTGCACCAGCTGCGCATTGCCCAGCAACGAGGTCAGCGGGGTTTTCAGTTCGTGTGAGGCGATTGAAAGAAACTGGTCGCGCAGGCGCACCGCTGCTTCGGCCCGCTCACGGGCCGCCTGTGCGGTGGTGTAGAGCCGCGCTACTTCCAGGGCCTGGCCGCACAGCCGGGCCAGCGTGAAGAGCATGTCGCTTTCTTCCACCCCAAACTGGCGCGGCTCGGCATAACAAATCGAGATTGCTCCTATCAGCCGTTCGTTGATGCGTACAGGTAAGGCCGCACAGGCCTGCATGGGGAGGGACGACGGCAGATCAACCAGTGTTGGATAGTGCTGCAGCAGCGCCTCTCGATTCTCAAGCCACACGGCCTCACCGGTGCGCACCGCATCGGTGAGCGGGTTTGGCAATGCGAGCGGCAGCGTGTCCCAGGCCGGGTCAATCTCTTCCAGGTAGCCCGGCAGGCGCACACGGTGCAGGGTGGTGCCCTCGTCATCCAGCAGAGCAATGCTGGCAGCGTGGGCAGCCAGGGCGGCAACCCCGTGGGTCGTCAGCACCTGCGTCACCTGCTCCGGCGTGATGGCTTCGACCAGGGCGGCGGTGGTGTGTTGCAGGCGGCGGATGCGTTCGGCAGCCCGCTGGGCGGCCCCAAAGAGACGGGCGTTGTCTACCGCCAGGGCCAGCCGCCCGGCCAGGTCTTGCAGCAGCGCCAGGTCGTCTTCATCGTAGCGCGGGCTGTCTGCGCCCCGCGCCAGCGCCAGCAGCCCCACCATGCGGCCACGGGCCAGCAGCCGGGTGACCATGCTGGAACGCCCGTTAACCAGGGCAGCGATCTGCTGGCCGCGCTCGTCCATGGGGAGCGTGGCGGCAAACGTAGGCGGGATATCGCTTAACAGCAACGATTGGCTATCACCTAGCACGGCCTGCAGAAACTGGCCTACCACCGCTGCATCGGAGGACAGATCCTGGAGGTTATCGAGCAGCGCCTGATGCTGCGGATCGCGGTGGAATAGCAGCTCCTGTTCTACTGCACCCTCCACATCAAACAACGTGATGGCGCAAAAGTCAGCCAACTCCTCCGCCAGCAGCCGGGCCAGGCTGTTGAGCACGCCAGAAAGGTTCAGCGAAGCGGCCAAAACCTTGCTCGCTGAAGCGAGCAAGGTTTTGGCCGCTTCGCTGCGTTTGCGCCGGGTGATGTCGGTGACAAGCACCCCAATCCCCAACGTTTCACCACCACTGGGCCGCACCGGGTAGTAGCTCACCAGGGCGTGGCCAGTGCCACTGCCACGGAGCGGCCCACTCAGTTCCATGTCAAGCAGCGGCCTACCACTAGTAAGCACTTCTTTCCATAATAATTCCCATCGCGGCGCTGCATACGGATACAACTCGCGGGCCGCCCGCCCCAGGTGATTTTCCACCGTTTGCCCATTCATTGCAGCAAGGGCCGTGTTGATCCGCTGGAAGCGGAGATCACGATCCACAAACGCAAAGCCCACCGGGGCCGCTTCCAACATCGTGTCGAGCAGGGCCAGGCTTTCGGCGGCCTGCTGGCGGGCCTGCTGTTCGGCAGCCAGGGCGGCGGCCAGGGTCTCTTCGGCCTGTTTGCGGGCGGTGATGTTAATGGTGTTGCCCACCATGCGAATGATCTGTCCTGCCTCGTCGCGGATGAGGGTGGCCCGATCCCACATGTCAAGGTAATGGCCATCTTTGTGGCGCACGCGATATTCGGCGGAGCGCCGGGTTGCGGTGGCAGGCAGGTTGCGCCATTCTTCCAGCACCTGCGCCCGGTCGTCGGGATGGAGCTGCTCAGTCCACCAGTCATCAATCTCAGGTATTTCGTCGGGCTGGTAGCCCAACATGGGGGCCATGTTGCCGCTCCGTTCCACGGCTCCCGTCAGCAGGTTAATGGTTCAGCAACAGGAGCTACATTTGCTGGAGCTATAACCTTAGGGGCGGCGTCAACAATAACGGCGAACAATGGAATAACATTGACGGGTACGATAGGACCAAACACACAAAATTTAACAAAGAACGGAACGGCTACCCTATCATTTGGTTCAAACACAGTGAGTTTAAATAATTTGACAAATTCTAGTGGTACAATAAGTGCAGGTAGTTCAACCATAAATATAAGTGGGGTATTATCGAACGCTGCTACATTATCATCGGTATCCTCAACGACAAACATATTTGGTTCATTTACAAATACAGGAACCTTCAACGCCAACTCAGGCTTATTTAATTTTCAAGGGAGCGTATTGCAAACCTTACCAGCAGTTACGTTTAATAATTTGACTATAAACAATGCTAGTGGAGTGAACTTGTCGGGTCAGGTAACGGTAAGAGCTGTGTTGTTGATGACAAGCGGGATATTAAATACAGGAGCTAGCAAGATAGTGTTGAGTAACTCAGGAGCAGGAGGAAGTATATCAGAAGTAAATCCGAGTGCAACGGCACCTACATCGTATGTAATAGGTACAATAGAAGCCAAAGGAAGATCATTGACCTCAGGAGTGACGAATACATTTGGAGGGATAGGCTTGAGCATAAACCAATCGATTACACAAAATTTTGATGTGATTAGAGTAACAGGCGTAGCCTCAACAGTAGGGACATCAAGTAGTATTACAAGGTACT
>JALONX010000782.1 GCA_025454695.1 Chloroflexaceae bacterium | reverse complement strand
GCGTCGTAACTCAAACCTGGCCCAGGGCGGCCTGGCCTGCCGCACCCGCTCGGCCTCGCCGGGCAGCACAATCGCATCGTTGCCGCCATACACCAGCAACAGCGGGGTCTCCGTGCGAGCCTCCTCCGCCATCTTCCGTAGGCTCCCCAGCAAGTCAAGCGCCATAAATAAATCCCATGTGCCGATTTCGGCTCTGATGCCGGTGGTCTGCCAGGCCCGAATCACATGGTAGAGACTGCCATCTCGCAGGATGGGCAGCACCGAGGGCCGTAGCAAGCGCAATGCTTCGATAATCACAATCCGGTCAATCTGCTGTTTGGTCAGTGCTAGCTCGGTGGGCGCTTCCCACAGGGCCAGCGCATCAACCGCGGTGCCGTTGGCCACGGCCCGCGCTGCCACACAGCCCCCCAGGCTAATGCCCAGCACGCCGACCCGCCGGTAGTGGCCACGGAGCCACGCTACGCATCCAGAAATGTTGTACAGAATGGCAGGGAACGCCTGCGGGCGCGGACTCTCGCCGTGGCCGTCCAGGTCAATCAAAAGCACCGCAAAGCCCCGCTCGACCAGTTCGTCAACAATGCCCCAGGCGTAAAAGGTTTTATCGCAGCCAGAGCCGTGGGCGATGCAGATGGCCGCTTGCGCCCCGCCGTGGGGCACCACATGCAAGGCTGGCACCAGCCCACCATCGGTGGGGATGTCGAGGCGGGTGATGCTGCGGTCGGCGTAAGAACCGGGGCGCAGCCGCAGCAGCGGGTTGAGCTGCCAGCGCCGCAGGCTGGCCAGCCCTAGTTGCATGGCCAGGGCGGGCAGCAGCGCCAGCAGCAGCACCAGGATCGCCCACGGCCCACCCCGCCAAAGCTGCCGCGCCAGGACGGGCAGCGCCAGCCCCGCTGCGCCTCGGGGCCAATCCAGGCCCCAGGTGACACCGCGCAAACCAGTGAGTCCAAACAGCGTTTCAAACAGACAAAGCCAGAAGGAAAGAGCAGTGAAGAAAAGCATGGCGAGTAACGAGTAACGAGTGACGAATGACGAGTGACGAGTGACGAATGATGAATGACGGATGACGAGTTAGTAGTTGGTAATTTTGATGATTGGCTTCTGCAAACTGCTGACTGCAAACTGCTCACTGTTTTTTACGCAGTACGCGGTACGAATTATCCATCAGGTATAATATCACTATGTACGACGATACGATAGCAGCGATTGCGACGCCGCCGGGCGAAGGCGGCATTGGCGTAGTGCGCTTGAGCGGGCGCGAGGCACTTTCCATCGCTAACCAGATTTTTCGTCCGCTACGCCCCGGCCCGCTGCGGCCCTACCGCCTGCGCTACGGCCACGTGGTGGAGGTTGATGGCACGGTGGTGGACGAGGCGCTGGCGGCCTACATGCGTGCGCCCCGCAGCTTCACCTGTGAGGATGTGGTGGAATTCTCGTGCCACGGCGGGCCGCTGCCGGTGCAGCGCACCCTCGGCCTGGCTCTGGCGGCGGGGGCACGGCTGGCCAAACCGGGTGAGTTTACCATGCGGGCCTTTCTCAATGGGCGGATTGACCTGACCCAGGCCGAGGCTACCCTCGACATTATCCGCGCCCAGACTGCCACCGGGCTGGCGCTGGCTCAGGCCCAGCTGGGCGGCTGGCTGGCGCACGAGGTGCGTCGCATCCGTACCGACCTGCTGGAAGCCCTGGCCTATGTGACGGTGGTGGTGGATTTCCCTGAGGACGAAGTTGAGTCGCAGGACGTGACGCCCAACCTGAGCCGCAACCTGGCGGCGGTGGAACGGCTGCTGGCCAGCGCCGACCAGGGCGTCGTCTACCGGCAGGGGGCACGGGTGGCCCTGGTTGGTCGCCCCAACGTCGGCAAGTCAAGCCTGCTCAACGCCCTGCTGCGGGCCGACCGGGCAATTGTCACGCCGATTGCGGGCACCACCCGCGACACGCTGGAAGAAACCGCCAACCTCGGCGGCATTCCCGTGGTGCTGATTGACACGGCGGGCATCACCGAGAGCGCCGACCCGGTGGAGCGGCTGGGCGTTGAGCGCAGCCGGGCCGCTCTGGCCGGGGCCGACCTGGCGCTGCTGGTGTTCGACTCACAGCGCCCGCCCGAAGCCGATGATATGCAGATCGCCGCGCTGACGTTGGAAAAGCCGACGATTCTGGTGTGGAACAAGGATGACACACAAGAACCGAGAACCGGAGAACCGAGAACCGGACAACTAGAGAACCGAGCCTGCCCTGAGCGAAGCCGAAGGGAACCAGGAACCGAGAATCGGATGACTGCAGAGGGGAGAATTGAAGAACCAATAATTGCAGTATCAAGTTGCCATTCTAGCCTGGCGGGTGGTTCTGGGTTCTCGGTTCCCGGTTCTACCCTCCATCACCCCCGCCTCATCGCCACCGTTGCTACCTCGGCCCTGACGGGCGCGGGGATTGACGAGTTGGCCCAGTCCGTGGCGCAGGCGCTGCTGGGCGGGCATGCACCCACGGCGGGCGAGGCGCACCTGGTTTCTAACCCGCGCCACCGCGACGCGCTGGAACGGGCCGTGACCCACCTGCGGGCGGCGATGCAGAGCCGCAGCCTGGCCGTGCCCACCGACCTGCTGGCAGGCGACCTGACCACCGCCCTCAATGCCCTTGGCGAAATCACCGGCGAAACCGTGGGCGACGACCTGCTGGATGTGATTTTTAGCCGCTTTTGTATTGGGAAGTAAGCCACAACCACATGGCGGGGCAGCATCTGTTATACTGCTGGTGAAGGTTGAGGTGGAAGTGGAGGTACAGGGATGGTTGCTGATCTCCAAACAAGGGCGCGGTTCAAACTGCCTGCAACGATACCGAGTGAACTGATCTGGCGGCTGGACGTGAATCAGTACCACCAGATGATTCAGAGCGGTATTCTGACCGATGACGACCCGGTTGAGTTGCTGGAAGGGCTGCTGGTGCTAAAAATGCCCAAACATCCTTCACACACGCTGACCACACAACTGACCCGCGATGCCCTGGCCCGTCTGCTGCCGCCGGGCTGGTTCGTCAGACCAGGAGCCGATCACCACCGCGGATAGCGAGCCTGAGCCGGATGTGGTGCTGGTGCGGGGCGAGCGCCACATGTACCTGGAGCGCCATCCACAGCCCCACGAACTGGCCCTGGTGGTCGAGGTGGCCGACTCCATCCTTCAGCGCGACCGCAGCATCAAGAAGCGGCTCTACGCCAGGGCTGGCGTGTAGTCTACTGGATAATCAACCTTGCCGAACGCCAAATCGAGGTCTACACCCAACCATCGGGTGCAACCGATGAGCCAGACTACGGCCAGCACCAGGACTTTGGTGTAGATGACGAGGTGCCGGTGATGCTGGAGGGGCAGATAATTGGCGGTTTAGGCGTGCGGCAGGTTTTGCCACCTGGGGCGTAGGTTTACGTGTCAAACAAGGTTCAACTGTAACATCTGTTATTTGATAATGCCGTAGTGCGGACTTAAGTCCGTC
>JALONX010000781.1 GCA_025454695.1 Chloroflexaceae bacterium | reverse complement strand
CAAGGCAGTTGGGGCCAAGCATGCGCATGCCGTAGTGGCGGGTTTTCTCCAGCAGCTGCTGTTCCAGTTCTCTGCCTTCACCGCCCACCTCCTTAAAGCCAGCGGTGATGACGATCAGGCCGCGGACGCCCTTCTCACCACACTGGTCAACCACGGGCAGCACATGTTCGGGTGCAATGACGATAACGGCCAGATCAACCGGTTCGGGCACAGCCAGCACGCTGGGGAAGGCGGGCAAATCCAACACTGCGGGCGCTTTAGGGTGAATGGGAAAAATACGGCCCTGGTAACCGTTGGAAACGATGTTTTTAAGAACCGTATGCCCCAGGCGCGACGGATCGGGTGAGGCACCAACCACCGCCACCGACCGTGGGGAAAAAAGCTCCTCCAGCATCTCACTTTCTCCTTGCAATGCTCTGCTGTATCATACCCGAAGCTGTGGCGGCGTGCAACCCTGCGTAATTTCACCGCCGAGGCCGCCGAGGTCGCGGAGATGAGTGATTGGAGATTGTCGCGTTAGTGGCTGTTCAATTCATAACGCTCAACTTCCAACACTCAATTCCAATCCTCCGCCCTCGCTTGTTGCCCTCATCATCTTGGTTTCGCCTACGCGGCGGGCGGTCAGGGGCCGCCTGGCCCCCGACACCCTCGGCCCCTTCGATACACTCAGGGCGGGCAGGGGCGATGCCCCTTGGAACCCCAAAAGTACGCAAGGTGCCCGATGGATAGATGGTGGCGCATGCCTCCGGGCCGTCCTGATCATTCATTTCTACGTCACATGATCTTCTCTTCTATTGCCGCCCATCTGCCACCTGCCAATCTTGTACGGCGTGGGCATGTGCCACCGTTCCTGTCGCTGCGTCCACACTCACGTGCGGGGGCCTGGGTCGTCAGGCCCCAGCGGGGAGTCCAGAGGGGCTGGCCCCGTTGGGCGGGGTGCGGGGCGCAGCGCCCGCAAATCAATCTCAGTTCTTAACATCTACCCTCAGCCTACACGTCGTGCGTAGCGGTAAACTTCATATGTTATAATGCAACCACTACTCACCAGCTAAAGGGGTTCCCGTGCCCATAGAACTCGAGCCTTCCCACTATGCCGCCACGCGCCCGTTGTTTGCGGCCCTCGATCAGCACCTGAGCCTGCATGCGGTGCTAGATGGCACCATGCCAGGGGCAGTGTATGCCGACGATGCTGCTGCGCCAACGGCGGCGCTGGTCTGGTCGCCTGAGGGAGCCTACCTGGCGGCAGCGAGTCCATCGGCAGCAGTGGCAAGCGCCTTCCAACCGGTGGTGCAGGAGATCATGGAATACAGCGGCGGCGACACGGCCCTGTTTGCAGAGCCAGCGGCATGGAAATCCTATCTCGCTACGCTTTTCCAGCCCCACGAACCCCAATCGGTGCAGCGGCGAGCTTACACGCTCCGACAACTGGCGGGCGCATGGCACCAACATGTGCCACCCGGCACCACGCTCCAGCCCCTTGATGCCAGCTTTTTTCAGCAGACTCACCTCGTTCACTACGACTATGCCGCCCGCTGGGCCAGCAACAACTGGGGTTCGATTGAGCAATTTGTGGCCCACGGGCTAGGCTTCGCCCTCGTGCGCGACGACCTCATGTTGAGCTGGTGCCTGGCCGATTGTATCAGCGGTAGCCGCTGCGAGATCGGCATCCACACCGACGCCGACAATCGGCGGCAGGGCTACGCTTCAATTGTGGTGGCGGCAACGGTGGCGGCGGCGCTAGGCCGTGGTTTGTCGCCCATTGGCTGGCACTGCGCCGACGAAAATCTAGCCTCGCAGCGCCTGGCCGAGAAAATCGGCTTCTCCCTCAGCTGCACCTTCCCGGCCTACTTCTGCTCTTTGGACGAAGAGTAATGTTACCGTGGAGGACGCGGAAGGCACGGAGAGGAACAGGAACTCAAAACCCCCGTGTTCTCTCCACATGCCCTCATAATGTTTGTTTCGCCTGCGCGGGGGCGGTTAGGGGCCGCCTGGTCCCCAACACCCCCGGCCCCTTCGATACACTCAGGGCGGGCAGGGGCGATGCCCCTTGGAACCCCAAATGGAGCGCGTACTGTGTTCATGTGAAGTGGCCTATACCTCCGGGCTGCCCTGATATTCATTTCTACGTCACATGATCTTCTCTTCTATTGCCGCCCATCTGCCACCTGCCAATCTTGTACGACGTGGGCATGTGCCACCGTTCCTGTCGCTGCGTCCACACTGACGTGCGGGGGCCTGGGGCGTCAGGCCCCAGCGGGGAGTCCAGAGGGGCTGGCCCCGTTGGGCGGGGTGCGGGGCGCAGCGCCCGCGAACAAACCAACGGTGATGCCCCATCTTCTTGCCGCCGAGTTCGCAGGAATGAGCGATTGGAGATTGGAGATTGGAGATTGACGAGCCACGTGTCATTCGCAATTCCCAGCTCTCAACTCTCAATTCTCACCTCACCGGCTGCTCTGGGAACTGGTTCAGCCCCTGTAAGTCGCCCTCCCGCCATTCAGTCAGGGTTTGCAGCAGCGGGTCGCTGTTCTGGCTGTTGAGCTTCAGGCCATGTTCGCGGCGGGGCTGGCTGGGCACCGCTGGCAGACCCCGGTTCACCAGGCCCATCAGGTCGGCGGTGAGTCCGGGGAACAGCCCGGCGAACTTTGCCATCACCACGGCGGGCGCGGTGATGAGTCGCTCGGCTGTGCCATCGGCAACGGCGCGGACGATCTGGCGGGCGGTGCGGGCGGCACTCATCGAGAACAGCGGCAACAGTTCGCCCCGCGAGAACCATGTAAACTCGGCCTGGGGGTCGCCCACGTACTCGGCGTGCAGGTGGGCACCGGTTTGCAGCGTGCCTGGCGCAATGTTGGTCACCTTGATGCCCGTGCCGCTGAGTTCGGCGCGGAGGCCCAGGGTGAAGCCGGTAGCCGCGAACTTGGCGCTGCTGTAGTTCACCATGTGGGGCACGGCCACTTTGCCGCCAATTGAGGTGATGGTGACGATATGGCCGCTGCGCCGTGAGCGCATCTGCGGCAGCACCGCCAGCGTGGGGTAGACCACGCCCCAGAACAGCACGTCGTGGGCCTGGTGGAAGTCGTCCACGCTCAGCGCCTGCACCGCGCCCACGGTGATGGAAACGGCGTTGTTGACCAGCACGTCAATCTGGCCAAAGCGAGCCGTGACGGCCACAATGAGTCGCTGCACATCCTCCTGGTCGGTCACGTCACATGCTAATGTCAGCACCTCGGCCCCACTGGCCGCCAGGCTACTTCTGGCCCGCGCCAGCGTCTCTTCGTCGCGCCCGCAGATGGCGATGCGGCAGCCCTGGGCGGCGAACTCACGGGCCATGGCCAGGCCCAGCCCCCGTGAGCCGCCGGTGATCAGCACAACTTTGCCTTCCAATTCTCGTAAGCGTTTGGCCCGCAGCAGCGCCCGCCCGGCCAGCGCCAGCCCGGCAGCCCCGGCGATGAGTGCCGCCCCCTTGTATGTGTTTGCCATAAATATA
>JALONX010000780.1 GCA_025454695.1 Chloroflexaceae bacterium | reverse complement strand
CTCGACAGCCGTGATGGGCGGGTTCCCCGTGACAACATGGCCACTGAGGATGATTATGCGCCGCCCCGCGATGTGCCGCCGCGTTCACCTTCACGGGGGAGCAGTGGCGGTGGCAGCAGCGGCGGCAGCAATTACCCTTCGGTGCCAGACATCGGCGATGAGGATATTCCATTTTAGACCATGGTGTATGTAGCGTCGCCCAGGGTGGTTGTTCGTTCACCTACGGTATTTCAAATAGTATCAAACGTGCGGTCAGCTTTCCATGCTCTGGCTGATGGTTGTGCAACCATCGGGAGTGCGGAACGCTGACCGCTTTTGCTGAAACAAGTATGGCAGAATCATCGAAAACCCCAAAATCTTCTGGTGGCGAATCGTCGGGTAATGCCCCGCGCAAGGCAGCCCCGACGCCCCCACCCCGCCCCGTCACCAGGCGGGCTGCTTCGCGCAAGGCCCGTGAGGAACAGGGCCAGCGCTATATCGTTTTTGCTACCGCCGGTGCGATTGCCCTGGCGTTGCTGGTGGTGCTTGGTGGCGTGTTGTATGACCAGGTCTGGGTGCCAAGCCGCCCGGTGGCGCAGGTTAACAATGTGACCATGAACCAGGGCGAGTATATTCAGGAACGGCGGCGGGCCTTTGCTCGCGAAGTCGCGCAGAATCTTCAGCTGCTGGCTCTGTTTGGCGGCAACCCCCAGTTTGGTGGCCAGTTCGCCGGGCAAAGCCCCCGTATTGACGAGCAAATTGTTGGCTTGCGTAATGCACCAGTTGATGAAGCAACCATCACGCAGTGGCAGGATCGCATTCTGACTGAGCAGGGCGCGGCGGCGCTTAACCTTCAAGCGAGCGACGATGAGGTGAATCAGCGCCTGGTGCAGGATCTGGGGCAGATATTCCTGCCGCCGCCCACCGAGCCGCTGTCACCAACGAGCACCATCACGGGCACGGCCACTGTTACCGGCACGGCCACCGTTACTGGCACCGCCACGGCAATTCCGTCGCCCACCGCCAGCCCCACGGCTGCGCCCACGGCGACGCCCGGCGGGCCAACCGCAACCCCAGAGCCAACCGCAACCCCCGAGCCAACCAGCACGCCCCGCCCTACACCGCTCCCGGCGGAGGCTGCGGAGCAGGTGGGGCAGATTGTTGACGCCATGTACCAGCGCTACACGCTGGAAGTGGAACAGGTGAACCTGAACCAGCGCCCACAACTTTCACAGGAGGAGTTCCGCCAGGCGCTGCAAGATCAGTATCGCCAGCAAGTACTCAATACCAAGATCGAGGCCCAACTGGTGCCGGAGCAGGGCTTTACCTTCACTACGACGCCAAACCAGGTGCGGGCACGCCAGATTCTGGTGGCGGTGACAACGCCCGCCGAGGCGACCCAGGAGCAGCGCGACCAGGCCTTTGCGGCAGCGCAGCCGCGGGCGGCGGCGATTGCTCAGGAGTTGCGGGGCGGGGCTGACTTTGCCGAGGTGGCTGCCGAACGTTCGGATGACCCTGGCTCAAAAGAGTTGGGCGGCGATGTAGGATTGTTTGACAACAACGGCGTGGCCGACAATGGCAGCACCTACGCGCCAGAGTTTACCGCCGCCGCCTTCGCGCTGCAGGGCGATGCCATCAGCGACCCGGTGCGGACGCAGTTTGGCTGGCACATCATCCAGGTGACCGACCGGGAGGTGCCACCCAACGAGGAGCAGTTGCGCACGGCCCGCCAGGAGGCGCTGCAAAATTGGCTCAACGAGCAGCGGGCGGCAGCGCAAATCCAGCGCTTCCCGGCGCTGACACCGACGCCGACGCTGGCGGCCACTGAAGCGCCCACGCCAACACTGGTGCCGACCTTCTTGCCTGGCCCACCCACCGCTGAGCCGACGCCGACACTGGAGCCAACGCCTGCGGGCACGGCGGCCCCAGCAGGCACCGGCACGGCGGCACCGGCGGCCACCGGAACAGCAGCTCCGGCAAGCACTGGCACGGCGGCACCGACAAGTGCAGGAACTGCCACGCCAACGAATACGCCGCTCCCAGGACGGTAGATTTAACCTCGTTCATTGGGGAGGTGCCGGTCTCTTGCATGACGTTTTCTGGCTTAGAGGAGACCGGCACCTTTGCACACGGTGCGGTATGATCTGTTCTGTGACTAAGGTGTCAGTTTCTAAAATGTTGGTCATATCTAACATCTGCTCTGGCGTCTGCCCAACCTGGTAAAATTCATTCCCCATGCGTCGCTGGAAACCACAATTTTCGCCTGGTGTTGTGATTGCGCTCGTGCTGCTGCTGCTAGCGCTGGTTGGCACGGCCTATTTTGGCTACCAGCTGTTTCTGGCGCTGGGCCAGCCACCGGAAGCCTGGCCAGTAAGCTGGGAATTGTACAGTGAATTGGTGGGCTTTTTGGGGATGTTGTTTATCAGCGGCACCCTGGCCTACCGCCTGTTGAGCCGCCTGACTATGGCCTACACCCTGGATCGCAACGGGTTGTATATTTCGTGGCTGGGCAACCGGGCGGTGGTGCCCATGACCCAGATTGAAAGTATTGACAGCGGTGGCAGCGGCATGCGCCTGCCCTGGCGGCCTGTGCAGGGTATTGGTTACTACTGGGGCGAAGGGCGCACCGGCGGTGGGCGGCCACTGCACCTCTTCACAACGCGCCACCCCAAACACGCCCTGCTTGTTCACACCGCTGGCGCTTCCTACGCTATTTCGCCCAACGACGCGGGCACCTTTGTGCAAGACCTGGAGCAGCTGCGGCGGCTGGGAGTTATTCAGCAGCTGAACGCCACAGTGGAGCGGGGGCGCTTTTTCTTCTACGATTTCTGGAAAGACCGAACGGTGCGCCTGGCGCTGCTGTTGACGCTTTTTATCGCCTTGCTGAGCCTGGGGCTGTTGGCGCTACGCTACCCCATGTTGCCACCAATCATCGAGCTACGCTTTAATGCCGCAGGCGAAGTGGTGGATTTGCGGCCTAAATACCAGGTGCTGTTTCTGCCCATGGCTGCCCTTGTGGTGAGTCTGATGAACCTGGGTCTGGGATTGAGTCTCTATCAGCGCCAGCCAGCTGGCGCACGCCTTTTGCAGCTTGGCTCGGTGCTGGTGCAGTTCCTCTTCAGCGTGGCGATTTTCTCGGTGCTGCTACGGTAGATTTTCACCGCCGAGCACGCAAAGCAGGCCGAGAACGTTTTGTTTATTCCTGGCTCTCTCGGCGTGCGTGGCAGTAAGAAATGCCAATCGCTCATCGCTCATCGCTTATCTCCAGATTACCCTCTGCCCGCTGCCGTTGGTAGTGGCGGCGAGCTTTTACGCTACAATCAATCTGCAATTTGCTCTCGCAGGTGCATCATGCCATGCAACGAGTTTGTGACCTGCATGCCGCTGTTTATCCGGCTGCTGGCGATTGGCCTTTCCAACGGGGCTATTATTGCCCTGAATGCCGTGGCGGTGACGCTGGTGTATGGGGTGGTGCGCCGCATTAATAGCCCCGTTGGAAAGGCCAATCGC
>JALONX010000084.1 GCA_025454695.1 Chloroflexaceae bacterium | reverse complement strand
ATTGTGCAGCAGGTGGAGTTCTGGCCCGACCCCTTTCCTCCGGCCCCGTGGCATGCACAGTGGGTAGAGCGACTCACAGACGATTAGCGCACGTTCAACCAGCCTGTTCGGCTGGCAGATGATACAACCCGCATACTGATGGAGAGTTGTGAAATAACCAATCGCCAATCGCCAATCCCCAATCTCTTTTAGGGATTGGGCTTCGGCCACACCACCCGTTGCAAAAAGGCCTCGAACTGGGCGCGGCTGGTCTCGCCGCTGGAGATGACCAGCGTTTTGGGGCCAACACCACAGTCCGGCGTGACGACGATGGCGGTGAAGTGGTTGGGATGTTGCGTAAAGGTGAACAACACGGCCTGGCGCTGGCCAATCTGGATCTCCTCCACCATGCGAATGTTGCCGCCAAGGGGGCCGTTGTAAAGCGAGTTGAGCGTTTGCTGCAAGTTGGGGTTGCGGGTGGGGGTTCCCGGTGCAATGCGGTAAAACGGGCGGGCAGTGGGTGCCATAAAGGGCCGTGCCCAGGTGGGCCACATGGCTGGCGGCGCAAAGGTGGCAAAGCCGCCCTGCACCTGATTGCCGCCCCATGTCTGGGGCACGTCCACCGCAAAGCAGAGCCACGGATCGGCGTAGCGGGCCATTGGCACCGCCCTGACCCAGGGCCAACTGGTGGTTCTGGCAGCTAGCAGGGCTGCAACACAGGCGCTGAGGACGACGATGAGACGGATGACGTGGCGCATAGGTTGTTCACTTTTGTAGGAAGGAGTGGAACGGCTGCTGGCCTATTGTAACATACGTGCAATACCATGTATTCTCCACTGGTACACAACTTGCAACGCTCGTTCTCGGCATTACAAAAAGGAGGATGTGTGGAATGACCGATCTGGCCCAGCAACGGAAGATCGCCAACTACACCGCGCCAGCGGTTCTTCGGCCTGCCCTGTTGCTCCCGCCGCCCGCTCTGCCGCCTTCGTTTGATGAATTAAACCAGGCCCTGGACGACATGCGCCTGCGCAATGTCTATCTGGAGCAGCGCATTGTGCAGCTGGAAACCGTGCTGCACGAACCCCTTACCCGACGTGAAGCACCCGCTCCGTCCTGGCGAACGGTTTCGCCAACAGCCGGGTTTGAAAACAGTTATCTCGACCAACGTTCGCCCCAGCATGATCTCAAAAACCGCTTTATTGCTGACCTGCTCCACGGCCACCTCAGTACTGACCAGGACATACTTCGCGATGCAGCCATTTTAGGCATGGATTTTTCTCCGCCCCGCACAGTGATTCTGATTGACGCCGCCGCTTACATTCTCCATGATAGCGAGTCACTGCCGGGCGAGAGTGCCGACGCCCAGATTCGCCAGCGGGCGCAAACCGTTATTCGCGGCGTGGTCTCGTTTTTTCACCTGCCCAACGAAACGATCTGCGCCTACCTTGGGGATGGCGCGGTGGCCGTGTTGAAGGCCAGCGACACGAAAAACCTGGCTGCGTGGGCCGAACGGGGCGAACTGAGCGAACAGCGCGACTCGGCCTGGGCAAACCTGCCTGCCCTGCGCCGGGCCGGGCGGGCACTGCAAAGCCACCTGTCTGGTATCACTGGCGTGAACCTGAGCATTGGCATCGGGCGCTACCACCCCGGCCTGCCCGAACTGGCCCGTTCCTACCAGGATGCCCGCGCCGCCCTGTCGCTGGGACGGCGCTTCAGCGGTCAGCCGGGCGTCTACAGCCTGGATAACCTGGGCATTGCCGCATTTGTGGGCGTGCCCGACGAGCAAACCAGGGTTGACCTGGCTAGCCACCTGCTCAGCCCGCTCACCCACGAACCGGAGCTGCTCGATACCCTCTCGGCCTTCTTCGCCGAAGACTGCTGCCCGGCCCCCACCGCCGCCCGCCTCACCATCCACCGCAATACCCTGGCCTACCGCCTGGATAAAATTACCGCCCTTACAGGCCTCAACCCGCGCCGCTTCGACGACGGCGTGCAAATCCGCCTGGCCCTGGCGCTGCGTGCGCTCCACACGCCCTGCTGAGAAGGCTTGCACAAAGGCACAAAGGCACAAAGGTTATACAGGAGACTGGCGCATGGCGCTGCCGTCCGTCCGTCTACACCTGCACGTCCTGCTGAGAAAACTCACGCAAAGCCGCGTGTGAGAAGGCTCTCACAAAGGCACAAAGTGCGCCCAGAGGTTTTATCGCCTGCTGATCTTGGTGCCTTTGTGCCTTTGTGCGAAATGAAGAACTTGTGCAACTGCACAATGACTTCCTGCCCCAGCGCAACAAAGTTTGTGCATCTGCCCAATGGCACACAGCCCCCAACACGCTATGCTGATCCAGGCAATACGCGGGCGGGTCGGCGACCATGCGCCGACGGCATGGCGGTTTGCATGGTGGGCGGGTCTGCGACCACGCCCCTACGGCGGGGTGGTTGCATGGGGTTTCATTGCGGGCGAACCTTGTGTTCACCCCTACACGACGCCCTATTCAATGATGATTCGTTGGTATTCATATTTCATACATCAGCATGCATCATTCGGGAATTCTATGCCGCACCGCGCTCTGTTTGTAGATCGAGACGGAACCCTGGTGCATCCGCGCCACTACCCCAGGACACCGCAGGAGTTGCTGCTGTTTGAAGGTGTGGTTGCGGGCTTACGTCCGTTTCAGGCAGCGGGCTGGCGGCTGGTGGTGATCACCAACCAGTCGGGGTTGGCTCGCGGCCTCTTCAGCGAAGACGACCTGGCGCTGATGCATGAATACCTGGCGGCGCAGGTGGCTCGGGGCGGCGTGCAACTCGACGCGTTTTACCACTGCCCCCACCACCCGGAAGGCGTGGTGCCCCACCTGGCCCGCGTTTGCGACTGCCGCAAGCCGGAGCCGGGCATGCTGCTGCGGGCCGCCGCCGATCTCGATCTTGACCTGGGCCGCTCCTGGTTTGTGGGCGATATTCTCGACGATGTGGAGGCGGGCAAACGGGCGGGCTGCCGCACCGCGCTGGTAGACCTGGGCACCGAAACCCTGCCCGCCAGCCCCATCCGCACCCCCGATTTCGTGGCCCAATCCACGGGCGCGGCCCTGGCGCACATCGCCGCCGTCGAGGGACTCGTGTGATAGCAGATTGTAGATTGCAGATTGCAGATTAAGGAAGTAGAACCGAGAACCGGGCCTGCCCTGAGGCTCCCCTGAGCTTGTCGAAGGGCTTGTCGAAGGGCTTGTCGAAGGGAACCAGGAACCGAACGTGGTTCTACGGAATACGCAGTACGTAGTTCAAATCGTCAATCGTCAATCGTCAATCGTCAAAAGCGCTTCGCGCCGCCCTTATGGGCAACGTCAATCGTCAATCGTCAATCGAGTAATCGTCAATCGTCAATCGTCAATCGAGTAATCGTCAATCGAGTAATCGTCAATCGTATGATTCCACCTGAATGGCAGGCCGCTCGGCGTATTTTGCTGGTGCGCCTCGACAATCTAGGCGATGTACTGGTGACAACCCCAGCCATGCGGGCGGTGCGCGAGTCGCTGCCCCAGGCCAGCCTGAGCCTGCTCACCAGCCCAGTGGGCGCTCAGGTGGGTCGCCTCAACCCGGATATTGACGAGGTTATCACCTGTGAGGTGCCCTGGGTTGACCCCTGGCAGGAGCTGCCCTTCGACCCGGCCCGCGAAGCGGCTCTGATCGCCAGCCTGCGGGAACGGCGTTTCGACGGCGCGATCATCTTTACCAGCTTCCGCCAGAGTCCCCTGCCCGCGGCCTATCTCTGCTACCTGGCGGGCATCCCGCTGCGCCTCGGCAGCACATGGGATGGAGCTGGTTCGCTGCTCACCAGCCGCTACAAACACGAAGAACAGCTCATCCACGAAGTCGAACGGAACCTGGCCCTCGTCGCCACCATCGGCCTCACCACTGCTAACACCGACCTCGTGTTGCAGGTGAATGCAGAAGACCGAGTTACGAATTACGAGTTACGAGTTACGAGTTCGGGCAGTGATGACTGCCCACTGCCAACCCTTCGACTTCGCTCAGGGCAGGCTGCCAACTGCCAACTGCCTCTGGTTATTCTTCACCCTGGCTGCACCATGCCCGCCCGCACCTACCCGTGGGAGCAGTTTGCCCATGTGGCCGATCTGCTGGTGGAACAGCTGGGGGCAACCGTAGTGCTTACCGGCAGCGCCGCCGAGCACCCGCTGGTCGAGCAAATTCAGCGCCGCATGCGCCACGAGTCCATCGCCCTGGCCGGTGAGCTGCCCTTCCCCCAGTTCTGCGCCCTGATCGAAGGGGCCGACCTGCTGATCACCAACAACACCGGGCCAATGCACATCGCCGCCGCCCTCAAAACGCCGGTGGTGGCCCTGTTTGCCCTCACCAACCCGCCCGAACAGTGGGGGCCGTGGCGCGTGCCCCAGCGTCTGCTCTACCACGAGGTACCCTGCCGCATCTGCTACCAGCGGGCCTGCCCCCTGGGCCACGAATGCCTGCGCCTGGTGACGCCGGAGCAGGTGGTGAAAGCAGCAATCGAACTTTTGTCGGAAGAAGCTTGTATAAGCTCTCGCAAAGCCGCAAAGCTCACAAAGGATCGCAGACGGACGTTTGTTTGAGACTCCTTTGCGCCTTTGCGCCTTTGCGAGAGATTCTTTTTGCGTATGCACACATGGCTTGAAGCAACAAACATCCTCGCCGTCCGGCTCGATAACACCGGCGACGTGGTGATGCTTGGCCCGGCCCTACGGGCGGTAAAGGAAACCACGCCCGCTGCCCGCATCACCCTGCTGGCAAGCCCTGGCGGAGGCCTGGCCGCCCCGCTGCTGCCCTGGATTGATGATGTGCTGACATGGCGTGCCCTCTGGCAAGACCTGGGCAGTCTGCCCTTCGATCCACCCCGCGAGCGGGAGCTGATTGACATGCTGGCCGCTCGGCAATTCGACGCCGCCCTGATCTTCAGCTCCTTTAGCCAGACGCCCCATGTGCCGGGCTATGTCTGCTACCTGGCGGGCATTCCCCTGCGGGCCGGTGAGTCGAAGGAGTTTGGCGGGCGAGTGCTCACCACCGCCCTGGCCCCCGCCCCCGACGAGTTGCACCAGGCCGAGCGCAACCTGCGCCTGGTTGAAGCGCTTGGCTTTGTGGCCCGCGACCGTAGGCTAAACATTTCTCTCCCCGCCGAGGCCCGCGCCGCCGCCCCCGCCCTGCTGGTAGGCGCGGGCCTCGATCCCGACGCGCCTTTCATCCTGCTGCACCCTGGGGCCAGCGCCACCGCCCGCCGCTACCCGCCCGAACGGGCTGGCGACGTGGCGGCGTTGCTGCATCAGATGGGCTGGCCAGTGCTGGTGACAGGCGTGGGCCGGGAAGCCGCCGCCGTCGAAACGGTGCTGCACCATGCACCAATGGCCCACAACCTGCTCGGCGGCACAACTCTTGCCGAGTATGCCGCGTTAGTGGAACGGGCTGCGCTCGTGATCTGCGGTAACACCCTGCCCTTGCACCTGGCCGATGCCCTGGGCACGCCGGTGCTGGGCCTCTACTCCGGCACCGATTATGAGTCCCAGTGGACGCCCCGCGTTGCCCGCCACCGGCTGCTGCGCCGCCCAACGCCCTGCCATCCCTGCTACCTGTTTCAGTGCCCCATCGGCCTGCCCTGCCTGGCTATTCCTCCAGAAGAGGTAGTTGCGGCAGCGCTGGAACTGCTCGCCGCTCGCGAACCGCTCGCCCACGCAGTCGGACGATTGCAGCCTGTAACGTATCAAAAGGAGCACAGTCAATGAACCTGGGCACTATGACATCGCTGCAATCTCCAATCTCCAATCTCCAATCGCCTATCACCAAAATCGCCGTCTTTCGGGCGCTCTACCTGGGCGATCTGCTCTGTGCCGTGCCCGCCTTTCGGGCGTTGCGCAAGCTCTTTCCCCAGGCCGAAATCAGCCTGATTGGCCTGCCCTGGGCGGCGGAACTAGTGGAACGACTGCCCTACCTCGACAACCTGCTGCCCTTTCGGGGCTACCCCGGCCTGGCCGAAGTAGCCTACGACGAGCGCCGCAGCAGCGCCTTTCTGGCTGAAGCTCAGGCCACCGGCTACGATCTAGCCATCCAGATGCATGGCGACGGCAGCGTCAGCAACGGCTTTGTGGCCGCGCTGGGTACACGCCACAGCCTGGGCTACCGCCGCGACCCAAACGACAGCCGCCTCAGCCTGGCTCTGCCCTACTGCGATGACGACCACGAAACCATGCGCTGGCTGCGGCTCGTGGGCATGATCGGCGCCAGTTGCGACGAAACGCGCCTGGTCTTTCCCCATGGGCGGGGCGACTCAAGCCGGGCCGCCGCCTTGCTGCGGGAATTACCGCCTGGCTACGGCCCCGTGGTCGGCCTGCATGTGGGCGCGAAGGATGCGGCCCGCCGCTGGCCCACTGAGTCCTTCGCCCGCCTTGGCGACGCCCTGGCCGAGCAACTCAACGCCCGCATTGTGCTCACTGGCAGCCCTGCTGAGCGCCCGCTCACCGAGGCCGTGCGCAACGCCATGCGATCACCAGCCCTGGATCTGGCGGGCGCAAGCGACCTGGGCACCTTCGCCGCCCTCATCGCCCGCCTCGACCTGCTGGTGACCAACGACACCGGCGCTTCCCACATGGCAGCGGCCAAAGGCACCCGCAGCGTCATTCTGTTTGGCCCCAGCCGCCCCCAGCAGTGGGCACCGCTGGATGGCGAACGCCACCACGCCCTTGACGCCCTGGCCCACGGCGACGGCCTGGCCGACCTACCCGTGCGTGTGGTGCTGGAAGCGTGTGCAAAGCAAATGAACCGCGAAGTAGTACGTGAAACGTGAGACGTACTGCGTATTGCGTAAACCAGAAGGAAATGAGGGAAATAGAGGAGATAAATAGTCCGTTCAAGTATTCGTCTGTTCACAACGTTGCTTTGTATACACCGATCCGCATTGTCATTCCGACCAGCGAGAGGAATCTGCGTGGAACTGCGCTGAAGACCCCTCCCGCCGGTCGGGGGGACAACGAGCCTGCATGGCAGAAGACGTTGTGTACAGACTGCTTATGAGGATTGAGAAGATAATGCCGACAACCACGTTAGCGACACACTTCAGCGTGTTTGGGTCGTTCAGACGCCAAATTCATTCGGTGGCTGAAGGAATGAACAATGCAAAAAGACTTTGTTGACACAGTATTGATTGGTCTGTAAAAGAAGTTTTTTGCATCCACTGCTGTGCGATGTCATTCCGACCGCAGGGAGGAATCTGCATTGCAGTACGCTGAAGACCCCTCCCTGCGGTCGGGGTGACCATGCGACGGCATGGCAGAAAACGTCGTTTACAAACCACTAAATCCGAGTTTGTATAAATTGATTGTCAGCAAAATAGTACCTTGACATGGTGATCAAGATTAGAATTACTCGTCATTCGTAACTCGTCACTCGTTACTAGACTGGGGGCCAGGGCACATTGGGGCCGGGGCCAGGTTTGGGGTACACACCTGTGGCAATCAGGCTGTCGAGGCGGCGGCGCAAAGCCCGCATTTCGGCCTTTTCCAGCAGGCTGTCGAGGGTTTCGGCCAGGGCGTCCTGCTGATTCAGCCGCTCACGCATGGCGCAGAGGGCCTGTTTTACATCGTCCGGCAGGGGCTGGCCGACAAAATCCCACAACACCGTGCGCAGCTTATTTTCGTAGTGGAAGCAGATACCATGGTCAATCGCCCAGAGTCGCCCGTCCAACCCCTTCAGGCAGTGGCCGCTCTTGCGGTCAGCATTGTTGATCAGGCAGTCCAGGGCGCACAGTTGCATAATCACATCGTCGTAGCCGCCCTCTTTTTGCATGGTAAACAGGTGCGACTCCTCATCATTTTCGACGAAGAGTTGCAGCGCCCCCACACCATACGGCCCGTCGCGCACCACCGTGGGCGGCACCAGGCCCATGCCCAGGGCCTCGCTCACCAGGTAGGCCGCCACCTCGCGCTTGTAGAGCGTGCCACGCGGGAAATCCCACAACGGACGCTCACCCCGCTTGGGCTTATAGATCGCCAGCAACTCTATGTCATCGGCCTCAATGCGGGTGAGCAGCGTGTAGTTGCTGCTGTAGGGCATGGCCGTCACCACGCTCAGCTCACCCTTCACCATCAGGTTGAGCAAGCGGGTAAGGCTGATTTCTTGTGGCTGCTGGTCTTCGTCTGCCATGTGAGTCTGTTCCTGCAAGCGATGAACGATGAACGATGAACACAAATTACTCGTAACTCGTAACTCGTTATTTGTGAACCGGGCCGTGGCCATTGCGCTGCGGGCAGAAGTGCCCAACCGGGTCTATGGGGCGGCCACAGTTGCCACAGATAGGCCGACCAGCAGCAACCACCTGGGAGGCATGCGAACTGAGCGCACGCATTTGCAGGCGGGTAGCGGCAAAGCGGGCCGTGGGCGCATCGTCGGCATCTTCCTCGTCCGAATCCGAGGTACCCTGCACAAGCAAGATCACCATGTCGCGCTCGGCATCGTAGCCCAGGCCCATCTGGGCAATGCGAAACTCAGCTTCCAGGGGTTCCTCCAGGCTCATGTCGGTGATGAACATGTCGTCGGAGGTGGCCAGGCGTGGATTCTGCTCGGCCAGGCTATCGAGCAAACGGGCCACTGCCTCGGCCAGGGCCAGCACCTGCTGCTTTTCGCACAGCAGCGATATCAGGCGGGAGCCACGGCGGGCTTGCACATAGAACACACGCTGACCAGGCCGCCCTACCGCGCTTGCGGTAATGCGTTGGACAGACTCAAAGTCAAAGGTAAATTCAGCCATATCCAATTGTGTATTGCGTACTGCGTACTGCGTACTGCGTAAACGTGAAACGTACTGCGTGCGGCGTACTGCGTACTGCGTGCTGCGTACTGTTTCAATTGCAATCTAAAATCCAAAATCTAAAATCCAACATCACTCAACTACGTTGCTGCCTGCTTGTCCTCAGCGGCGGGGGCCTCTGGCGCTGGCTCGGGCGCTGGTTCTGGCTTGGGGCGCAGGTGTTCTAGCGAGCCGGTGTCGTTGTAGGCCAGCAGCCTCGGCCCCATGTGGTCAAACGTCACCGCTGTGATGGAGCAGGGGTTAATCACCAGCCGCTGAAATAAATCCACATGCACACCAATGTAATACGCCAGCACCAGCCGAATCAGGTCGGCATGCGAGACGACGGCGATGATCTGTTTGGGAT
Organism: Chloroflexaceae bacterium; assembly: GCA_025454695.1. Classification (GTDB taxonomy): domain Bacteria; phylum Chloroflexota; class Chloroflexia; order Chloroflexales; family Chloroflexaceae; genus JALONX01. The sequence continues at coordinate 10,425 of JALONX010000084.1, read as the reverse complement.
GCTGGGCACGCAACCCGTCAATCGTAGCCACGCCACGGGACTGCACTTCGCCCAGGGTTTCGCCGCCGCCGGGGAAGCGGGTGCCGCTAGGATAGTGCTGCACGCCGGGCCAGAGTTCATGCTTATATAGCTCCTTCAGTTCGGCCCCTTGCCACTCGCCATAGCGTACTTCGCCCAGCCCTTCCACCACCTGCAAACTCAGGTTGCGCGGCGTGGCGATGGCCTGGGCCGTTTCCACACACCGCTCCAGCGGGCTGGTGTAAAGTGTGGCAATCGGCAAATCACCCAACCGTTCACTAGCGGCCTGGGCCTGCTTGCGGCCCTCTTCGTTTAAATGTACACCGGGCGTCCATCCCGCCAGCCGCCCGTGAACCCAATCGTTGGTTCCGTGGCGAATAAAAAGCACTGTCGTCAAGCTCTGCTCCTTGTGGAGAGGCCAGGAAGCCACCTGCCACGACGGTTTATGAATATGTTTATCATACCACACCTGGCATGCTGATGCAGGTATTTGCCACAGAGAACACAGAGAGCACCGAGGGTTTTGGATTAGAGATTGAATACGTGAAATGTGAAATGTAAAACGTAAAACGTAATGCGTAATGCGTAATGCGTAAAATGAGCGCCTCCCACAACTCCCACAACTCCCACAACCTCCACGCTCGGTTCTCGGTTCCCTTCGACAAGCCCTTCGACCCTTCGGTAGGCTCAGGGCAGGCAAGCTCCCCTTCGTTAGGCTCAGGAGCCGGGAGCCTCAGGGCAGGCCCGGTTCTCGGTTCTTGCTTCCGCCCTCCGTGTCCTCTGTGTCCTCTGTGGCAGATATGTTACGGCGCGACGCCCTGTTCGGCGAACTGAAGCGTGTAGAGGCGATGGTAGTAGCCGCGCAGCGCCAGCAACTCGTCGTGGGTGCCGTCTTCCACCACCTGGCCCTTGTGCAGCACCACAATCCGATCCACATGGCGGATGGTGCTGAGGCGGTGGGCGATGACAATGCTGGTGCGCCCGTGGAGCATGCGTTCCAACGCCTCCTGAATCAGGCCTTCGGTGGCGGTATCCACGCTGCTGGTGGCCTCGTCCAGAATCAACAGCACTTCGGGGTTGAAGGCAATGGCGCGGGCGAAGGCCAGCAGTTGGCGCTGTCCAATCGAGAGGTTCGCGCCCCGCTCGCGCACGTCGGCGTTGTAGCCGCCGGGCAGCCGCTCGATAAAAGCGGCGGCGTTGACCATCTCGGCGGCCTCGCGCATCTGCTCGTCGGAAATCTCGTCGCTGTGCAAGCGAATGTTGCTGGCGATGGTGCCGCTAAAACACACCGGGTCTTGCGGCACAGCGGCCACATGGCGGCGCAGTTCGCGCTGGCTGAGGTCGCGAATATCTACCCCATCCAGGGTGATGCTGCCGCGTTGAATGTCGTAGAAGCGGGCAAGCAGGCTCACCAGCGAACTTTTGCCCGCCCCCGTGGCCCCTACAATTGCCACCGCCTGTCCTGCCGGGATGCGGAGGTTGATGCCGCGCAATACCCATTCCTGTGGGGATTGGAGATTGGAGATTGGAGATTGGGGAAAGGTTGATGTCGGGTTGTCTGGTTGTCGAGTTGTTTGCACAGCTCCCACATCTCCCACAGCCCCCACATCTTTGCCGGTTCTCGGTTCCTGGCTCTCTCCGCTGTAGCTAAACCAGACGTTGTCGAACACAATCTCGCCGCGCACGGGCTGGGGCAGCGCCTGGGGCCGGGCCGGGTCGCGCACGTCTTGCGTGGTGTCGAGCACGCCAAACACGCGCTCGGCGGAGGCCATGGCCGCCTGCAACACCGTGTAGCGTTCGGCCAGGTTGCGAATGGGCTGAAAGGCCCGCTCGGTGTATTGCACAAAGGCCACCAGCATGCCCAGCGAGGCCCAGCCCGCTAGCACGCCCTGCCCGCCGCCATACAGCAGCAGTGCCGTGGCCAGCGAGGCCATAAACGATACCGTGGGCATAAAAATCGAGAAAATCGTCATTGAGCGCAGGTTTGCATCAACATACTCGCGACTCAGGCCAGCGAAACGAGCCTGGCTCTGCTGCTCGCGGTTAAACAGCTGCGTCACCAGCACACCGCCAATCTGCTCATTCAAATAGGCGTTAATGCGAGCTAGTCGCTGCCGCACCAGCCGGTAGGTGGCCCGCATCAGCCGCTGGTAGATTGACGTAATGATAAGCAGCACCGGCAGCACGGCGGTACTGAGCAAGGCCAGCCGCCAGTTCAACACAAACATAACGACCAGAATACCTATCAGCGTCACCATGTCGGCCAGGATGTTGACGATGCCCTGGGTCAGAAACTCATTTAACGCATCCACATCATTGGTGATGCGGGTGAGCAGCCGCCCCACCGGGTTGCGGTTAAAAAACGAGAGACTCATCTGCTGGATGTGACGAAAAATCTGCACCCGCATGTCCAGCATCACCTGCTGGCCAATGGACTGGACGATGTAGTTCTGGGCGTAGCGCAAGCCGAACGAGGCCAGCAGCACGGCCACATAGAGCGCAAAAATGGGCCACAGGCCAGCAACGTTTCCCGCCGTGATCGGCCCGTCAATCGCCTGTTGCACCAGCAGCGGCGGGGCCAGTTCGGCCAGGGCCGCCCCCAGCAGCAGCAGCAGCGCCAGGATGAGCCGCCGGGCGTAGGGCTGCACAAACACCGTCAGCCGCCGCACCAGCCGCCCGTCATAAGCCTTGCCCAGAATCACATCATCATCAAAACTGCGTGACATAAGTGTTGCGTCCTGCGTATTGTGTTACTGAAAAGGAAATAAGGGAAATGAGGGAAATATTCCTGGTCTTGGGATAAAATTTCCTTTATTTTCCTCATTTCCTATGCAGCTTCCTCTGCGTCTCTGCGTTAATGGCCTTTGGCGTTAGCCCTCAAGTTCGCTTTCCAGCAGTTCGCGGCGATACATGGCAGCGTAGCGCCCACCATGTCGCACCAACTCCTGGTGAGTGCCTCGTTCCACAATCTCACCCTCGTGCAGCACAATAATCTGGTTGGCGTCCTTCACGGTGCCCACCCGCTGGGCAATAATAATGGTGGTGCGGTTGCGCATCACCTCGCGCAGGCTGGCCAGAATCTCCGCAGCCGTGTGGGTGTCCACGCTGCTCAGGGCGTCGTCCAGCACCAGCAACGCCGGGTCGCGCAGCACGGCCCTGGCAATGGCCACGCGCTGTTTCTGCCCGCCGGAGAGCGTGACACCCCGCTCGCCCACCAGGGTGTCAAGCCCATCGGGGAACTGGCTCAGGTCGTTGCTCAGGCGCGAGGTGGCGACGGCCCGGTCAAGCTGGGTGGCCACATCCGCTGGCTCTTCACCATGCAAGCCAAAGGCCACGTTTTCCCGCAGTGGCACGCTGAAGAGGAAGGTTTCCTGGGGCACATAGGCCAGGTTGCGCCGCAGCCCGGCCAGGTCAAGTTCGCGCACGTCAACCCCATCCACCAGCACCTGGCCCTCGTCCGGGTCGCGCACGCGGCCCAGCAGGTTCACCAGGGTGGTTTTGCCCGCCCCGGTAGCACCCACAATCGCCAGTGAGGTGCCAGCAGGCACACGGAAGGAGATGTGGCGCAAGACCCACTCGAACTGCGAACTGCGGACTGCGGACTGCGTAACTTCAGAAGTTGCTGGGATCAGCGTTCCGCGTTCATCGTTCATCGTTTTCTGCTGTTCATCCACATGAAAACGGATGCCCACGTCGCGGAATTCGATCTCGCCATGCAGTCGGCCCACCGCGTGCGAGTCGGGCGCAGTAGCGACGGCTGGCTCGCGGCGTAACACTTCCAGCAAACGGCCCATCGAAGCGGCCCCTTGTTGGTAGAGATTGACCATCCAGCTGGCCATAATGGCGGGCCAGGCCAGCAGGGCCAGGTAGCCATTAAACTGCACCAGTTCGCCCACCGTCAGGTTGCCTGCTGCTACCTGCTGCCCGCCCACCAGTAGCACCAGCGCCCCAATCAGTCCCAACATCAGCGCCATGCTTGGCCAGAGTGCGCCACTGAGCAGCACATAGCCCAGGTTCAGGTCGCGGTAACGCCGGTTCTCATCGGCAAACACGCCAATCTCGGCCTCTTCCTGGGCATAGGCTTTGATGGTGCGAATGCCGCTAAAATTCTCCTGCGCCCTGGTGGAGATGCTGCCGAACTGGTCTTGCACATGGGTGAAAATGGTGCGCATACGCCTGCCGATGAGGAAAAACACCAGCGAGGCCACTGGCAGCAGCAACAATACCACGAGCGACAGGGCCACGTTTACGCCGAACATCAGCGCAGCCACGGCCAACAGCGTAAACAGCGACGAGGCCGCCCCGCTGATGCCGGGGCCGAGAAACTGGCGCACCGCGCTCAGGTCGTTGGTGGCGCGGGCCATCAGGTCGCCGGTGTAGTTCTGGCTGTAGAAACGCTGGTCGAGCTGCATGAAGCGGGCGAAGAGGTCGTGTCGCAAGTCGTACTCAATGCGGTAGGAGGCCCCAGCGATGAGCAGGCGGCGACCGAAGTTAAACAGCCCGCTCACCAGGGCTACCAGCAGCAACAGCCCGCCGTAACGCAGCAGCACCGCAGGCACCACCGCGCCCGCTTGAATATCATCCACCGCCAGCCGCAGCAGGTAGGGGCCAAGGGCCTCCACACCCGCGCCCACCAGGGCACAGAGCAGGCCAGTCAGTAGCATCCAACGGTAGCGCAGCATGTAGGGCCAGAGGTGTTTGAGTTTGTTCATAGGGAGTTACGAGTTACGAGTATTGATCCGCAAATGGCGCGAAGTCGCCTGGGAGATGAGGATGCAGGGTTACGCAGTACGCAGTACGTAGTACGCAATCTACAAGGAGTATAGCACGGCATGTGCCGTGCCCCATCCCCCTTGAGACCGATGTAGCTGGCGGTTACGAAATCACCACTTTTTGCCTAAAAGACAAAGGTTGACAAGTTTTATTGATTCCTATATAATTATAGACAACTTAAGCGGTTTGCATGACAGAGCATGCATGTTGCTTAAACCTTCTACGCACCACAAGGCTGGGCGTACCAGGCAACACATGGAAGTGGCACGGGTGCGGTTCCCCCAGTGCCAACGTGTGATGACAGAGTGGTTCCTGTATAGTGAGTGGAGGTTCGCCCATGCGCGACGATGATGATCTGGTTCCACCGAAATGGCGCTCGCTCTTTAACAACCAGGACTGGCTACTTCACGATATTGTGGTGAAGTCATTCTGGGCTTTTGGCGTGATCGCTGTACTCGCTCACCTGGCGGTGTGGTTGTGGCGACCATGGCTGAACGCGTTTTTCTAAGCGTCGGTTGTCGGAAGCGTGCTAACGGTTGGATTCGATGTTTAGTTGAGGGAGGGCGTGCCTATGCCTTCACGTAGTACAGTTCGCACAAATATCGTCATCTTCACCATCCTGGGCTTTGTAGTAGCGTTACTCATCCACTTCATTGTGTTGAGTTCGCCACGATACAATTGGCTTCGCGTTGACCCAGCTCAACCCCAGGGGGCGGTGCAGAACGTCACGGCGGCGATGGTGTACCTGCCGGGGGTGTTCTGATCTTTTCTCCTCTAGCCCCGTCGGAAGGTTCAAAAACCGCCAGCAGTATGCTGCTGGCGGTTTTTGTCTATATGTCGCGCAATTTAATGTTCCAGTGAACAAGTGCTTATTCTGGCGGGATAATTTTTAACGCGATAGAATGCTCTGGAAACACTTTGCACGCGCTCTGAACAGCAATATCCACAATTGACCTTAGCGTGAATTCGTTGTATAATATGTAAGTAGCCATCTTGTACCAAACTGGGGTCACTCACGAATTCCATGTTCCATACCGTGACAACGTCGCGTGGCCCGTGCCAGTGTACCCCGCTCAGGAGTTGCCTTTCGTCAGCATCGGTTCGTTGCCTGTTCATTGTAAAGACCGCCTGCTGACCTGGATGTTGAGGGAGACCACCCATGCAAGCGCCAATGCGGGCGAACGACCGACAGGCAGCCCTTCTTGTATCGGTAGCGGTGGGTATTGTGGTGGCAGTTGTCACCACGGCCACCTTCTGGTGGATTTACGAACTTGCTACCGGCCCTGACCGACGGGCGGCGGCCCTTGCCGCTGCCGCCCCCTACGACCCCAGTTCCGGCGTGCGTATTATTACCGCTGCTGCCCGCAACGCGCCGACTGATGGACGGGAGCCATGGCTCGGCCAGCAGGCCTGGCTGGAAGGCGTGCAGGCCGGGCAGGCCTGGGTGCAGCAAAACCCCAATACGCTCAATGTGCAGGTGCTGACAGGCATGAATTCGGCCCAGATCTGGGGCTACATGCAGCAGCACGTGTCGGGTGCCCTTGGCGTAAGCTGCCAGTATTGCCATAACGTGCAAAACTTCGCCGCCGACACCATCCCCGCCAAGATCACGGCGCGTAACATGCTGCGCATGGTGGGCCAACTGAACGCCGAGTACGTGGTGAACCTGCCCAACTGGAAGGGCAACTATGTGCAGTGTGCCACTTGCCACCAGGGCCAGCCGCAGAACATGCCCGCCGTCAACGACCAGTTTACCAAGAGCGTGCCGCCCATTAATGTGACGGTGAACCACCTGAACGAACAGGGCGAAGAAGTGCTTGACCCGGCCCAAAAACCGGCTGAAATCCGCGACCCGCTGGCCTTAAAAGACGCCATTATGTTCTATGTCTACAACTACCAGGTCTGGCGGCCCTTCAACCAGGCAGACCCGGAAAGTGGCCGTGGTTCTATGGCGCTCACCTTTGAAGGCGGGCCGACGCAGGAGCAGGTCAATATCAACCAGACGGTAATGAATTATCAGGGCTGGTCATTGAATGTGGGCTGCAACTACTGCCACAACTCGCGCAACTTTGTGGCCTATGAAGGTATTACCGACCCCAAACCCGGCAGTTCACCTTCCAACAACGCGCCATCGGGCAACCTGCCCAACCCGCAATATGCCTACAATAAGCTGAAAGCCCAGCAGATGTTCCTGATGACGACATGGTTGGCGGCGAATTGGGAAACGTTTGCCACTGTGCCGAAGACTGACCCGGCTATTACCAACAATGTGGGCGAGTTTGGCGGCTTTGTGGGCAACACCTACTACCGGCGTATCAATGGCCAGGTCTACACGGTGCCGGGCTGCTACACCTGCCACCGGGGCAATGCGGTGCCGCGAGCGGCGATTAACCAGGCCGAACTGCCGCCGGGCGAAGCGGGAATTGTGATTTTGCCCACGCAGCTGCGGGGCGGCGGCAGGTAACTTTGCTCACCGCAAAGTACGCCGAAGGCGCTGAGAAAACTCACCGCCGAGCATGCGGAGTACGCTGAGGATGGAACAACTTTCTTCTTGTCTGTTCCTTTGCATGCTCGGTGGTGAATATGTTAGCTAGAAAGTTCGCTGATGGATCAACTACGTCGCGATACACCGGCATTACCTGCCAGCACCAGCACGGCAGCACAATCGGTTGGCTGGCGCAGTGTGCTGGGCAACACACTCACCCTGATGAAGCCCTACACATGGTTTGCGCCCACCTGGGCCTTTCTCTGTGGGGCGGTTGCAAGCGGCATGCTGGCCTGGTCACTTGAGTCTGTAGGGTTGCTACTGCTGGGCCTGTTTATGGCCGGGCCAGTGTTGTGCGGCTTGTCGCAGGTGGTGAACGACTATTGTGACATGGAAGTGGACGCCATTAACGAACCCTATCGCCTCATTCCCTCGGGGCGCGTGACGTTGCGGCAGGTGCAGATTATTACCGTGGTGCTGACCTGGATTGGTTCCAGTATTGCGCTGTTTCTGGGCAGCACGGTCGCCTTGTTCGTGGCGATTGGCCTCTTCTGCAACCTGGCCTACAGCATGAACCCGATTCGGGCGAAACGTAACGGCTGGTATGGCAATGCGCTGGTAGCTATTTCCTACGAGGGCCTGGCCTGGCTGGCCGGGCACGCCACCTTCAGCAGCGTCACATGGCAGAGCGCCTTGCTGGCCTTGCTCTACTCCATCGGTGCCCACGGCATTATGACGGTGAACGACTTCAAGAGTATGCACGGCGACTCGCAGATGGGAATCCGCAGCATCCCCGTGCAATATGGCAAACAGCGGGCAGCGCAAATGGTGGTGGCCACGATGGCCCTGGCGCAGCTTGCAGTGATTGGCCTGCTCTTCTGGTGGGGACACCCGATTGCTGCAAGTGTGATTGGCGTGCTGCTGCTGGCCCAGATTGTGCCGAACATGCGCTTCATCCGCGACCCGGAACACAACGCCGTCTTTTTTAACGGCACGGCCATCGCCCTGTTTGTGTGGGGCATGCTGGCCGCCGCCATCGGCCTGGCGAGCTAGGGGTTAAGGGTTACGGGTTAGGGGTTAATCACGCTGCAAAAAAATAGGGGAAATAAGGGAAATTATTTCGTGCAACTGGACATCATTTCCTTCATTTCCCATATTTCCCTGATGTTTACGCAGTATAGTATTGCACAGTTGATCCTGTCGTTTTACGCAGGCTAGAGGAACTGGACATGGCACAGCGGGTATTGATTGTTGGGGCATCGGTGGGGGGGGCCACGGCGGCGACCACGCTGCGGGCCGCTGGCATTGAAACCATCATGCTCGAAAAAGAGCTGGTGAAGGCCAAGCCATGTGGCGGTGCCGTGCCACCGGCGGCGTTTCGCGAGTTCGATCTGCCCCAGCAGCTGATTGACCGCAAAGTGAAAAACTGTCTGATTGTGTCGCCCAGCGGCCAGGAGACTCACGTACCCGTGGCAGGCACGGTGCCCACGTCCGACGATTATGTGGCCATGGTGCGGCGCGAGGTGTTTGATGGTTTTCTGCGGCAGCGGGCCCAGGAACGGGGCGCAACGCTGATCCACGGCAGTCTCGTTGGTTTACAGGTGAATGGTGCGGGCGTGGAAGCCCGCTATCGCGACCAGCAGGGTCGTGAGCATATGCTTTTTGCTGACGCCGTCATTGGGGCAGACGGTGCGTATTCGCCCACGGCGAAGTTTCTTGGTCTCCCAGCTCTTCCGCGAGCAGTGGCAATTCAGGAACGGATTGTGCTGCCGCCGGAACGCATGGCCCGCTGGGCGGACACTGCCGACCTCTACCTAGGCTATGAAGTCAGCCCCGACCTCTATGCCTGGGCCTTCCCCAAGCGCGACCACATCGCCGTCGGAATTGGCGCGGGGCCCGGTCACACCCAGGCCGCCAAACAGCTGCTTGTAAACCTCAAGCAGCGCCTCGGCCCCGCGCTGGACGGCGGACAGTTGGTGCTACGCGAAGCACACGCGCTGCCAATGGAGCCACGACGCCACATGGTCTTCGACCGGGCGATGCTCGTTGGTGATGCTGCGGGGCTTGTGGTTCACACCTCGGGGGAGGGGATCTACTGGGCCATGAAAAGCGGCGAGATGGCAGCCCAGACGCTGGCCGAATATCTCGACGCGCCGACGGCCAAAAACCTGCGCCAGTATGAACGGCGCTGGTGGAAGCAGTATGGCACCATGTATCAATTCTTGCGGTTTTTGCAGTGGTGGGGCTATGGCAACGAACGCCAGATGGAGGTGTTTACCGAGATGTGCCGCAACCACGATGTTCAGCGGCTCACCTTCGACAGCTACATGCACAAAACCATGGCCCCCGCTCCCTGGCTGGCGCAGATGAAGATGACCGGCGATATTCTGCTCAGCGAGGCTCGTAACTACCTTTGGCGGCGCAAGCCCGTGCGCGAGCTGGCCCTGGCCTGATGTGTTTGCCACACAGGGCACAGAGTTTAGCGCAAGCATAAGAACCAGGAATCAAGAGAGGGTGAACGTAGTGTTCACCCTCTCTTCTTATTGTGTTTTTAATTCTCTGTGTGCTCTGTGTGCTCTGTGGCAGATTTATTTACGCGGCAGCGGTCTGGTTACAAAGCTGCTGAGGTAGCCGCCCAGGGCACCCACGCCACAGCCCACAATTTGCGAGACAATGAAGAAGAGTGGTGTTGCAGTACCCCCGTTCAGCATGCTGCCGATGATAATGCCCACCACCCCCACCAGCAAGCCGTGCATGGCGTGGTCGGTTTGGGCGAGCCGCCCGGCGATGAAACCACCAATGCCGGTGCAAAGCAGCAGCAGCACCAGCAGAATCAGATCAGCCGGGCGGGTAAGCACCGGCTGTTCAAAAAACGCTGTCAGGCTCATCAAAATCGCTGCCAGCTGAATCAGCAGCGACAACGAAAAATCAACCAGCCATCCCAGCAGCACCACCGACCAACGAATATTCATGCGCCAACCTTAAAACAGATTGCCGATTGGCTGATTGCAGAGTGAAGGAGCATTGCGTCAACCATGTGCCATCACATTCAACCTGTATGCAAACCCTGCTCCAATTCACGCTTATCGTGGTGCTATTGTACCATTGATTGGGGGCGACTCCAGGCGCTAGAGGCGGGTGCCCCAGGC
>JALONX010000779.1 GCA_025454695.1 Chloroflexaceae bacterium | reverse complement strand
AGGGGTCGGGCCAGAACTCCACCTGCTGCACAATCTGGCCCCCGCGCACGGTGGAAAAGGTTAATGCCCGTCCGTTCATCACCCCATCGCTCACACTCACATCAGAGACAACCTCTTCACCAGCGGCAATGAGTCGGTTGATGGTGAACTGCCAGCGCCCGGTGCTGGGGTAGTGTTCATTCACCGCAGCAAAATGGTCGCGCCCCCGAATGCGCTCACCAGACTGGGGCCACTCAAGCAGGTAATCATCGCTCAGCAATGCGGCAGCAGCGCGAAAGTCATTGGTCTGCATGGCTGCCCAGAATGCCGCCACCACCTCAGCACTGGTTGGGGAACCATCAACCATAGCCTTGCTCCTCAATAAATAACTGGATACGCCGGGCAGTTTCTTCAGCCGAAAGATCAGATTTAGCCCCGCAAACGGCTGAAGCACACCAGCGCAACAAGTATTCCTGCCACCAGTGGACGAATCGGCACAGTGAGTCTATTCTGTATTCTACGCTCATCGCTCCGCGTTTATCGCTCTGCTGGCTCGGGTCGCTTGCTCTGATGTTGTCGAAGGGTCGGTCTCCGGTCTCCGGTCTCCCGTCTCCCGTCTCCCGTCTCCCGTCTGTCTGTCACTCCCGCTCCAGCCGCAGCCGCTCAAAGTCGAGTTCGCGCTGCACCCGCCGCATCACCTCATCGTTGATGGTGCCTGCGTCGCGCAGCCTGATAATGGCGGCCATTTCAGCTTGCAACAGTTCCCGGTGCAATCGCTCAAAGGCCTCGGCGCTGGCCTCGCCGTCGCCGTTTTCCAGCCCCTGGTAGCGCGCCACAAAGCGCTGCGCCCGCTCCTCGTAGTGGCCCCGCAGGTCATCTACATGGTCGGCCAGCACCCATTCGGCTGCGGCCAGTTCCTCCAGCCGGGCCAGGCCTGCTTTGGCAGCCACGAGCCGGGCTTTGTCCTCTTCGCGCTCAATCTTGCCATCGTCGGCCACACCAAGACGGCGAATGAGCCACGGCAGCGAGAGTCCCTGCACCAGCAGCGTCACTAGAATCACGCAAAAGGTGAGAAAGATGATCAGGTTACGTTCGGGCATCTCCTCCGGCAGGGCCAGCGCCGCCGCCAGCGAGACAATGCCACGCATGCCCGCCCACGAGACAATCACAATATTCTGCCAGGGCGGGAAGGGATCGACAGCGCGAATGGCGGGGATGAGACGCGGCCCGTAGGCGCCAAACGGCATCCAGACAAAGCGGGCCACAATCACCGCTATGCAGATGGCCAGCCCATACCAGAGCAGCGCCCCCCAGCCAATCTGGTCGGCGGCCAGGTTCTCCAGCACCCCCGGCAGCTGTAGGCCGATGAGGATAAACACCAGCCCGTTGAGCAGAAAGATCACAATATCCCACACCGCCTGGCCCTGCACCCTGGTGGCGGAGGACATAGACCAGACGCTGTGCCGCCCGACGTAGAGGCCCAGGGCCACGGTGGCCAGCACACCCGACACATGCAGCGTTTCGGCGGCCTGGTAGGCGGCAAATGCGCCGAGGAAGGTGATGATGATCTCCACTGGCGTGTCGTTGATCCAGGCTACCAGCCGCGTCACCAGCCAGCCCAGCGCCAGCCCCACCAGCAAACCGCCAACGCTGGCCAGCAGAAAATCGCCCGCTGCCGCCCCAAGTGAGAAGGTGCCGGTGACGGCGGCAGCCACGGCAACCCGGTAGGCCACCAGGGCGCTGGCGTCGTTCACCAGGCTTTCGCCTTCCAGCACGGTGATGATGCGCTGGGGCAAGTTTAGCCGTCGGGCGATGCTGGTGGCGGCAATCGCATCGGGCGGGGCGACGATGGCCCCCAGCGCAAACGCCGCCGCCCAGCTCATGTCGGGAATGATGGCCCGTGCAGTGGCAGCAACCACCACCGTGGTAAACAACACTAGACCCACCGCCAGCAAGATGATCGAGCGCAGGTTGAAGCGAAAGTCGCGGATGGGGGTGAAGTAGGCGGCGGCGGTGATAATCGGCGGCAGAAAGAGGAAAAAGACAATTTCCGGCTCAAGTTCCACCGGGGGCAGCCCCGGCACCAGGCTGATCAGTAGCCCGCCGATCACCAGCAGCAGCGGGTAAGGAATCTTCGCCCGGCGGGCGGCGGCCACCAGCACCACCATCGCCGCTAGCAACCACAAGACAATTTCAATTTCATGCAACATGGCGAAACCAGGCCACCAACGCGACCTTCCTATGCCAGCAATGGCAGGCGAATGACACGGATACGGGAGAAGTGAACTGGCGCTAGTGTACCATAAAAGAACGATGAAGGAGGAACGACGAGCCTTCGTACTGCGTACTGCGTGTTGCGTAATCCGTCATTCTTGTCATCGTGTCATCGTGTCATCTGGTCATGTCTGCTCGGCCAGCAGCTGCTCGGTGGCGGCGATTTCACTGGGGATGTTGAGTTCGCGGAAGCGGGCCAGGGCGTTGCTGATGGACTCGTGGGCGCTGGCTCGTTCGCCGCTGGCAGCGAGGGCCTGGCCCAGGGCACGCTGGGCATAGGCGACCATGTAAAGGTCGCCGTTCTGCTCGGCCAGCCGTAGCGACTCATTCAGGTGCTGCATGGCAACGGCTGGCTCGTGGCGGGCCAGTGCCACCTGACCTAAGGTAAAACGGGCGTAGTGGGTGGCAAAGGGCTGATCCAGACGGACGACTTCGTTGGCATAGCCCTCGGCAGCGGCAAGATCGCCCAGGCCGTAGGCGGCTTCGGCCATGTTGGCGGCGGTAGTGGCAGCGAAATGCGGATTGTGAGCGGCCACAAAAAAGGCGTGAGCCTGTTGTCCTACCGCAAGGGCTTGTTCAAATTGCCGCGTCTGCACGTAAATACTTGAAAGATTGGAACGCATCTTCTCCAGGTTCACCCGGTCGCCCACGCGCTCATAGATCTCCAGGGCATGTCTCGCATGGAAAATGGCGTCATCCAGCTGTTCGCGCCGCCCACAGACGCGGGCCAGCTGTCGCTCGGCCATCGCCCGTAACCCATCATCCTCAAGTTGATCGGCGAGAGTACGCAGGTGCGAAAAGGTTGTTAACGCCGTATCGTAGGCCCCTTCCTCTTCACGCAACAGTCCGCGTAACAGTTCCAGGTCAAATTCAGCTCGAAAAACGGCCTGCCAGCTCTGCTTCAGATCCCGGCGGCGGTAGTACAACATGCCCCGGCGCTGGCGAAACCCCATCAGTTGCCCAAGCAGGCGGGTGATGACTTCGGTTCCTTCACCGTAGCTCCCCAAAGCTCTGTCGGGAAAGCCTAGCTCCTCCTGAAACTCGCCCCGCACCATCCAGAGGCGGGCACTGGTCTCGCTGACATCGGCCCAATCGGTTCTTTCAAGGTCGGTGAGTCCGGCTTCATACTCCCCGGCATACTGGTGCAGTTCGGCCCGAATGAGATCAAGGGCTTTGCGTTCAGCAGACCCAAGCCGCTGCTGGCTGATGGCATAAAAAATCGGGCGGGCGCTATCGG
>JALONX010000083.1 GCA_025454695.1 Chloroflexaceae bacterium | reverse complement strand
CGGCAGCCGCACCATCCTCACCCGCTTTGTGCGCCTCTGTGGCGGGCCAGAAGCCCGTATCGCCGTGCTGGCTACTGCCTCCTCGATTCAGGAGATTGTGGGCCTGCGCTACCAAGCGTTGTTTGCCTCCCTCGGCGCGGCCCATGTGGATGTGCTCGATGTGCAAACCCGCCAGGACGCCTGGAAACACGAGCCGCTGGTGCAACTCGATGAGGCCAGCGGCATTTTTATTACTGGCGGCGACCAGCTGAAGCTAACCGCCCTGCTTGGCGGCACCCCCGTGGGCCAACGGATTGTGGAGCGCAACCGCCAGGGCTGTGTGATGGGCGGCACCAGCGCCGGGGCCTCGGTGGCCTCGGAGCACATGCTGGCCTACGGGGCAAGTGGCATCCCGCCCCGCAAAGCCATGATGCAGTTTGCCCCCGGCCTTGGCCTCATTAGCGGCGTGGTGGTTGACCAGCATTTTGGCGCACGGGGCCGCACCGGGCGGCTGATGACCGCCGTCGCCCACAATCCCGCCCTGGTCGGCCTCGGCCTCGATGAAGACACCGCCGTGGAGATTGACAGCCAGGGCATTTGCACCGTGGTGGGGCGCGGCTCGGTGCTTGTGGTAGATGGTCACGACATGCGCCATAGCGACATTTTCCGCGTTTCCGACCATGCGCCGATTGCCATTTTTGACCTGCGCGTCCATGTCCTGTCCAGCGGCTACCACTACGATCTGGCCACGCGCACCCCGTCCCTGCCCACCGCCCTACCCGCCCCCCCGCCCGAGATTGAAGGGATGGATGGAGCGGGCATTTGACGAGTTACGAGTTGCGAGTTGTGAGTTACCATTCAGCAAGCCCTTCGATAAACTCCCCTTCGTCAGGCGGTTCCCGAGCCAGTCGAGGGGCAGGAGTCGGGGAGCCTCAGGGCAGGCGAGTTACGAGTACAGCTGGCAGTCAACAGTTAGCAGTTTGCTCTCTCCTCAGAAACTGGAAACTGCCAACTGAAAACTGCAAACAGTTCTCGGTTCGTCAAATCGCAAATCGTAAATCGTAAATCGTACATCGTACATCGTCCATGCTCACCCTCCCCCCCGACCTCGAATCGGCCATACGAACGGCACTTGCAACCACCCCCGCCAGCCGCTGGATCGAGGCGGCGCAGCACCTGAGCCTGCGCTACCGCGAACAGCACCGTCCCGGTGACCAGCCGCTGGCCAGCACCGAGCTGGATGCGCTGGGCTATGCCGCCCTGGTGCTGCCCGCTGCCTACGCCCAACTCCATGGCGCACTGGCCGCTACCGCCGCCCGCATTCCCGGCTGGGCACCCACTAGCCTGCTCGACATCGGCAGCGGCCCCGGCACCGCCCTGTGGGCAGCAACCCGGCGCTGGCCTTCGCTCACCCGGCTGAGTGCATGGGAACGAGAACCAGCCTTTATTCGCCTGGGGCGCAGCCTGGCCCACGCCAGCCAGAGCGCCGCCGTGCGCGAGGCCCGCTGGGAGCGAGTGGATGCGCTAACGCTGACCGAAGACCGGAGACCGAAGACGGACGACCGGAGACCAGAGAGCGAAGATTGGGGGTACGCAACGACGCAGTTCGCAGTTCGCAGCACGCAGTCGTATGACCTCGTCATCATCGGCCATGTGCTGAATGAGCTGCCCCCGGAAACCCAGGCGCGGGTGGTGGCGTGGGCCTGGGCGCACACGGCGGGCCTGCTGCTGCTTGTAGAGCCAGGCACCCCAGCGGGCTTCGCCATTGTGCGGGCCGCCCGCGACCAGCTGCTGGCCGACGGTGCCGAGACGATTGCGCCGTGTGTGCATAACCAGCCCTGCCCGCTGGCGGGCGACTGGTGCCACTTCCCCCAGCGCCTCAAGCGCCCGGAGTTTCAGCGCCGTGCCCGGGCCGCCCCTTCGGAATGGGAAGACGCCAAGTGGAGCTACGCCGCCATGGCCCGCTTTGCGCCCGCCAGCCCCGCCTGGGGCCGGGTCATCCGTGAACCGACCTGGAACAAGGCTTACGCCGAAGTCGAACTCTCGACTCAGGAGGGCATTGTGCGCCAGCGTGCCCTCAAGCGTCACCGTGAGTCCTTTCGCCATGTGAAAGCGCTGGAGTGGGGCGAAGTAATAGAAGAGGGGTTAGGGGTTAATGGTTAGGGGTTAGGTGTTAGACTTATTTCAACCAATGATTCAGTACAATTAAACACTAAATCCTAACCCTTAACCCATAATACTACGGTTGACGTTTTTGCCAATCCACCTTACGATACGTTTAATGGTTGTATAAATTTCTTTAACCGGGAGTGAGCCATGCGGGTGCTGGAAACGCGCGTCTATCGGGGGCCGAACCCCTACGGCTATCGGCCTGTTGTTCGCCTGACGCTGGATCTGGAAGAGTTGGAGGAGTACCCTTCGGATCGTTTGCCGGGCTTCACCGAGCGGCTGGTGGAACTGGTTCCCACCCTCCAGCAACACACCTGCTCCTACGGCGTGCCGGGCGGCTTCGTCCGCCGCCTGCAAGAAGGCACCTGGCCTGGCCACATCATCGAGCATATTGCTCTGGAGCTGCAATGCCTGGCAGGCACCGAAGTGACCTACGGCAAAACCCGCTCGGTGCGGGGCAAACACGGCGTCTATCATGTGATTTACTCCTACGCCGAGGAGAAGGTGGGTATTGAGGCAGGCGAACTGGCGGTGAAACTGCTGCGCAGCCTCCTGCCACCGGAACTGCCCAGCGCCCTGCCAGCCGACGAGCGTGCCACCTTCAATTTCCTCGCCGCGCGGGACGACCTGATTGACCGCGCCCAGGATATTGTGCTTGGCCCCACCACTGCCTCACTGGTCAACGAGGCCCGCCGTCGCAACATTCCCGCCATTCGGCTGGACGACCAGAGCCTGGTGCAGCTGGGCTACGGCAAATATCAGCAGCGCATCCGCGCCAGCGTCACCGGCAAAACCAGCAGCATCGCCGTAGACACCGCCAGCGACAAGGAGCTGACCATCAAGCTGCTGAAAGATGTGGGCATCCCCACGCCGCGTCACTATCTGGTGCGCAGCATGGAAGAGGCCGAAGAGGCCGCCGACCGGCTCGGTTTTCCACTCGTCACCAAGCCGCTGGATGTGAGCCACGGGCGGGGCGTTTCCATCAACCTCAAAACGATGGACGATGTGCGGCGGGGCTTTGCTGCGGCCAACGAATATACCAACAGCGTGCTGGTGGAAACGTTTTTGAGCGGCAAGGATTACCGCATTCTGGTGATAAACGGCGAGGTGGTGGCGGTGGCCGAGCGTGTCCCGGCCCATGTGGTGGGCGACGGCGAACACAGCATCGGTGAGCTGATTGAGATTGTCAACCGCGACCCGCGGCGGGGCTTCGGCCACGAGAAGGTGCTGACGAAAATCAAAGTCACTCACCAGAGCGAGATGCTGCTAGAACGGGCAGGCTACACGCTCAATACCATTCTGCCAGCGGGCGAGATTTTCTACCTGGCGCTAACGGCCAACCTTTCCACCGGCGGCACGGCGATTGACCGCACCACCGAGATTCATTATGACAACCGCGAGATTGCCCGCCGGGCGGCGCTAGTAATCGGCCTGGACATCGCCGGGATTGATGTGATCACGCCGGACATCACCCAGCCGCTGCGGGAGGTTGGCGGCGGGATTGTGGAGGTGAACGCCGGGCCGGGCTTCCGCATGCACCTCCAGCCCAGCGAAGGCCAGCCCCGCAACGTGGCCCGCAACGTGATTGATATGCTCTTTCCCAGGGGCGCACCGTCGCGCATCCCCATCTGCTCCGTCACCGGCACCAACGGCAAAACCACCACTGCCCGCATGGTGGCCCACATCTGCAAGATGAACGGCGAGCGGGTGGGCCTCACCACCACCGACGGCATCTACATTGACGGCCAGGTCTACATGAAGGGCGACCTGACTGGCCCCTGGAGCGCCCGCATGGTGCTGAAAGACCCGCTGATCGACTCGGCGGTGCTGGAAACGGCCCGTGGCGGCATTCTGCGCGAAGGCCTGGGCTACGACTACGCCGACGTGGGCGCAGTGCTGAATATCAGCAACGACCACCTGGGGCAGAAGGGCATCGAGACGCTAGAGGACATCGCCTGGATTAAAGAACTCGTGATCGAAATGGTGCATGAGGACGGCTACAGCGTGCTCAACGCCGACGACCCGCTGGTGGCGGCGATGGCCGAAAAGGCGGGCGGCAAAGTGGCCTACTTCAGCATGCACGGCGGCGAGGGCGCGAGCGACCTGGTGAAGGAGCATATTGCCAAAGGCGGCCTGGCGGTGGTGCTGCAACCGGGCGTGCGCGGCGAGATGATCGCCATCTATCACGACGAGCAATACATTCCGCTGCTCTGGACGCACCTCATCCCGGCGACGCTGGAAGGCAAAGCCCGCCACAACGTAGCCAACGCCCTGGCGGCCACCGCCATCGCCTATGCCCGCGGCATCGGTGTGGAGAACATTAAGCAGGGGCTGCGCACCTTTGCCACCAGCTTCTATCAGGCTCCGGGCCGCCTCAACGTGTTTGATGAACATCCCTTCCGGGTGATTGTGGACTATGCTCACAACCCCGCCGCCATTAGCGCCATGCGCGACCTGGTGGAGCGGCTACGGCCTGGCCACACCCGCGTCATCGGCGTGGTGGCAGCCCCCGGCGACCGGCGCGATGTGGATATTCACGAGCTTGGCACCATTGCGGGCGGCATGTTCGACCACCTGATTCTGAAGGAAGACGACGACACCCGCGGACGCACGTCGGGCACCATTGCGGCCATGCTACACGAGTCGGCGCTTGCCGCAGGCATGCCCGCCGATAAGATCGAGACCGTGCTGGATGAACTGGAGGCTACCCGCCACGCCCTCAGCCTGGGCCAACCCGGCGACCTGCTCGTGATCTTTGCCGACAACATTGTGGGGGTGTGGAAGGAAGTGATTTACTGGGGGAAGACACGTGAAATGTGAAACGTGAAACGTGAAACGTGAAACGTGAGGCGTAATACGTACTGCGTAAAGGTGCCGGTCTCTTCAAGCCACAAAATGGCGAGCAGGAGACCGGCACCTCATTCTTCTACAATCAACTGCAAACTGCTAACTGTTAGCTGCTAACTGATCACAAATGTGGCGCTTTGATCTTCTTGATCCAGCGTAGGCCCGGCGGGTCGGGCTTACGATTGGGGTTGGCGCGGAACCAGCCCAGGTCGGCCCGCACGGCCTGTTCCTTCAGTTCGGTTGCGCCCCACACAAACGAAGCCCCGGTGATGCCGAGCAGCGCCGACCAGCCCGCGTCGCCCACAAAGAGCGAGGCCAGCACCAGCAGCAGCCCAAAGGCCAGCGGGTAGGGCCACCAGAGGTAGCCCAAATAATATTCCATTCGGATGACCCAGAAAAAGCCGAAGCCGATAATGCCGAAGCTAAACAGCCCCAGCGCTAAACCACTCCACCAGTACATACGCATCCCCTATCATCAGCTTATCTCTCACAAAGGCACAAAGGCACAAAGTTCATTAGTCCGTTAAAAAGTCTTCTTGTATTTCGCTCTGCTTCAGCCACCGAATGAATTCGGTGTCTGGAAAGCTGAAACACGCTCAAGCGTGTTGCTTTAGATATACGAGAAAACATCGGCTACGGACTATTCATACTGACTGCTATATTCTTCCCTGCCTTTGCGTGCTTTGCAACTTTGCGCGAGCTACTCGTCACTCGTCACTCGTCACTCGTCATTCGTCACTCGCTAATCGCCCATACTGTGATCCATGTGAACGCCGACCCGAGGACGCCCGCGCAGCACGGGCTGGGCTGCTTGCCCGTCCAGTGGCTCCCGGTCGAGCAGATCGGCGGTGGTGGCGTGGCCGCCGGCGGCCAGGTAGGCGGCGTGGCGAGGATTATTGGGGTTAGCCGGGGCGTGGCCCTTCTGCACCCGCTTCTGCTGCCGAAACAGCTCAAACGCATCCCACAACAGCGTAATGCCGATGATGCTGCACACCCCGGCAATGGTAAGATTGGGAGCAACGGCAGCATAGACATTCAAGCCCAGACCCCCGCCGATCAGCAGCAGGGCGGGCGGGAGGATATTGCCACTCCGTGCTTCCAGCTTGCGCACGCCCACATGCCCCCACCAGATGCTGAGGAACGTTGCGAGTGCCATCCAGAAGCCAGCGAATTGCAGCATGACGGCGACCTTTCCGTGTGAGCAGATTGACTCAGACTCACAATAAATCTACACAAATCTATACATTTGTTGCATATTGTACAAGCTATGTACGTCTATGTCAACAGCATTTTTTGTGCCGCACGGTTTGTGCTGTAGGCTTTGTCTTATGTATTTAGTGGACATTCAGTTCTGTTTATGTTAATCGTCTCATCTGTATTGCTTTCGCCTACGCGGCGGGCGGTCAGGGGCCACCCGGCCCCCTGCACCCCCAGCCCCCTTCGATAAACTCAGGGCAGGCAGGGGCGTAGCCCCTTGGAACCCCAAATGGACATGCGGGCAGATGCGTATGTGGTAGCGCATGCCTCCAGGCTTTTTAGATTGTAGATTGGCAGATTGTAGATTGAGTAGCTGCCCCGATCATATGGGGAACAACGGAGGCATCCGCCACCTGTCGTGTCGCCGCCAGCGGACTCACATGCGGGGGTTTGGGGCGTCAGGCCCCAACGGGGGTGTTGGGGGCTGGCCCCTAACCGCCCGCCGCGTAGGCGAAACCCGCATACATTGAGCATTTCACACAACGGCAAACATGGGATGGCCCCTGTTTCGCCCGCCGCACAGGCTAATCAAACCGCCGCGCCAAAATGTTATAATAACGGCATGAAACTTACCGTTCGCCTCTTCATTCAGAAGCACGAGAACCGCAGCTACACCGTTACCGTGCCGATTTTCCCCGGAGTGTCCGCCTACGGCCCCACGTTGGAAGAGTGTAAACAGGAGATTGCCGAGGCCCTGGCGAAGCGGCTAAGCGAGATCGAGCCAGCCTCGCTTTCGCTCTTTGCGCTAAAGCCCAACCAGAGCCTGGAAAAGGTGACGGTGGAACTACGCCCAACCGACCGCCACGGCAAGCGCCGCCGTGACCATGTGCGCCTCACCATGAGTCTGCTGCTGACGCCCGAGGACGACCAGATTCTGGTGAGTGTGCCGCGCCTGCGCTACCCGCCGCTGTCGTTCTACATCACCAGCCGCGAGGAGTTGCAGCCCACCGCTCAGCTTGAGCTGATTCAGTATTTCCACGGCGACACCTTTGAAACGCTGCTGCAATACCAGATTGCCCGCCAGGAAACGCTCGACACGCTGGAGGTGGAGTTTAAGCCGCAAAAAACGACGGAAAAGGACGAGGAACTGGAAGAGGAGAGCTTCTGGGCGCTCAAGGCCAGCGGAACTAACCTGACGGCCCAGGCCGCCGAGGGCCAGCTGGGGCGGGCCTTTCGCCGCGACAAGGAGGTTGAGCAGCTCCTCCAGACCATCACTAGTGATCGCCGCCCCAGCATAGTGCTGGTGGGGCCGAGCGGTGTGGGCAAAACCGCCATCGTCCACGAGGTGGCCCGCCGCATCCGCCGCAAGGAGTGCCCCGAAAGCCTGCACGACCGCCAGCTCTGGGCCGTTAGCGCTGACGGCCTGATTGCCGGGATGACCTACATCGGCCAGTGGCAAGAGCGGCTGAACGAGATTGTGCGGGAAGTGCGTAAGAAGCGCCATATTCTGTTTGTCGAAGATGTTGCCGCCCTGGCCGAAGCGGGCCGCTGGAGCAAGAGTGACGACAACATGGGCGACTTCCTGAAGCCCTTTTTGCAGACAGGCGATGTCGTTATGATTGGCGCCAGCACGCCGGAGCGTCTGCGCCGGGCCGAGCAGCTGGCCCCCGGCTTTATCGCTCAGTTCCGCACACTGGAGATTAGCGCCACCGGCGAGGCCGACACGCTGAGCATTCTCACCGCCCTGGCCCGCGACCTGGAGCGGGAAGGCGACCTGCGCATTGAACCTTCGGCTCTGGAAGCGGCGGTAGAGCTGACCAACCGTTTTCTGCCCTACCGCGCCCAGCCTGGCAAAGCCGTGAGTCTGCTTGAGCAGCTGGCCAGCGCCGCCAGCCAGCGCAACAGCAGCGGCCCCCGGCCCCTCGTCAGCCGCAAAGATGTCGTGACCGGCTTCACCAAACAAAGTGGTCTGCCCGAGTTTATCGTCGCCGATAACATTCCGCTTGACCTGGCCGCCGTGCGCAGCCATTTTGCCGACCGCATTATTGGCCAGGAAAGCGCGATTGAGGCCATGGTTGACATGATCGCCATGGTCAAGGCGGGACTGAACGACCCTGGCAAGCCGCTGGGCAGCTTTTTCTTCATTGGGCCGACGGGGGTGGGCAAAACCCAGCTGGCCAAAACGCTGGCGAGCTACCTGTTTGGCAACGAAAAGCGCATGCTGCGCTTTGACATGAGCGAGTATAACGACCCGGCGGGCGTGCGCCGCCTGCTTGGTGCGCCGGGCAGCGGCAGCGAGGGCGAACTGACCGGACGGGTGCGCAGCCAGCCCTTTTGCGTGCTGCTGCTCGACGAGTTTGAAAAGGCCGACGCCCAGATTTTCGACGTGTTTTTGCAGGTGCTGGGCGAGGGCCGCCTCACCGACGCCAGCGGCCAGACCACCTCGTTTCAGAATGCGATTATCATTCTCACCAGCAACCTCGGTGCGAGCGCCCGCGAACAACGGCGGATTGGCCTCGCAGCCAGTCAGCAGCCAGCAGTTGGCAGTCAGCAGCCTGGCGATGAACCGACACTGCCAACTGCCAACTGGAGTCTGCAAACTGGTAATTACTGGCAGCGCAAAATCGAAGAGTTCTTCCGGCCCGAGTTCGTCAACCGGATTGACCAGATTGTGGCCTTTACCGCCCTCGACGAGCGGGCCATGCGTCAGATCGCCCGCCGCGAACTGGGCGACGTGTTGCTGCGCGAGGGGCTGGTGCGGCGCAACGTGCTGGTGGAAATTGACGAAAATGTGATTGACCTGCTGCTGGAACATGGCTTCAATCCGACCTACGGCGCACGGCCCCTCAAGCGGGCGGTGGAACGGCTGATTGTGCTGCCGTTGGCCCGCTTTCTGGCCAGCCGCGACCGCCCCGGTGCCGACCTGCTGCGGCTGCGGCGGGAAGATGGCGCGGTGGCGCTCAGCACAACCAGCTTCAGCAACGAAGAACGGAGCGCCGAGGTGCTGCTGGAAGGTGGCGGGCTGGGCAAAGCCAAACGCCGCCGCATGGACGACCGCAGCCTGACCGAGGGCTTTGCCGAGCTGCGCCGCAAGCTGCAAGACTGGAACGAGCGCGACGCCGTGGCCGAGATGCAAAACGAACGCAGGACACTGCTGGCTGACACCAACCAGCCCACCTTCTGGGACAACGGCGAGGTAGCGCGGGCGAAGCTGGCCCGCTTCTACTTCCTTGACCGGCTGCTGAAGCGGCTGCAACAGCTCAGCGACCGGACGGAGTATCTGGAAGAGCTTTCGGGCCTGGTGAACCGCCAGCGCGACCCGCGCTACCGGGCCGAACTGGCCACCAGCTATGAAACGCTGGAGCGGGACGTGGCCTTTCTCGATGTGGAACTGCTCTGCGCTCACCTGGAGGCCAACCACAGCGCCGTACTGCGGCTGCGGCGGGTCGGCGCATCGGCAGACGAAGGCACGCCCTGGCTGCCGCAACTGGCCGCCGTCTACCTGCGCTGGGCCAAGCGCAAGGGCTACGACATTGATTGTTACATGCTGGAGCCGCTGCCCGCCGAGCAGCGCATGCCTGAGTCGCTGCTTGGGCGCTACTATCCCTACCGCTGGAAGCAGCTCAACAGCGACGACGTGGATGGGCTGGTGAAGTGGGTGCTGACGCTGGACGACGGCGTGGAGCTGGCCATTGGGTTGGCGGGCACCAACGTCTACGGCTTTCTCAAGGGCGAGGCGGGTGTACACCGCCGGGTTGACAAACGGCCCAGCGGCGAGCGCATCCAGCGCCTCAGCGAGGTTTTTGTGGCTGCCCCTGGCAACCTGGACAGCCAGAGCTTTCTGGAGCTAGAGCTGGTGCAACGGGCGCAAATCGAAGAATCGCGCACGCAGATGACGAAGAAGCAGCTGGCCGCGTTGCCCAAACCCGCCGAGCCAGAGGTGGTGCGGGTCTACCAGTTTGAGGGCGACAAAAGCGTGCGTGACATGCGTACCAGCCTCAAAACCACCAACATCGGCGCGGTGTTGGAAGGCGACCTCGACGATTTCATCCTGGCCTACCTGCGGGACGAGGAATCAAAGGCAGCGTGGCAAGAGGAGCGGTAGACGGTAGACGGGAGACGGGAGACCGGAGACCGGAGACCGGAGACCGAAGCCACGCCCCCGTTGACGTAGGGGCGAACACAAGGTTCGCCCACAATGCACCCGCCATGCACCCGCACCGCATTACAATGCCGTAGGGGCGCGGTCTCCGACCCGCCCACAATGCCCCCACAATGCCCCCACACCGGCAATGCAATGGTGTAGGGGCGCGGTCTATGACCCGCCCACAATGCATCCGCACTCATTACAATGCCCCACAATGCCCATCGTTGTAGAGACGCCCCGCCGGGGCGTCTCTCCGGTGACAACCGTTGGAAAAACGGTGTGTCAAGACAACACAACGCCGGTCATTGCAGGGTCGCCATATATGGCGACCCTGCAATGACCGGCGTGGCAATACCATTGAGGCACACGGGAACCGACGCCCACAATGTGCTGGGAACAACCACCCTACAACCGCACCTCGGGCCGGTATTCGCCCCAGACCTGCCGCAACACGCCGCAGACCTCGCCCACGGTGGCGTAGCGCCGCAGGGCTTCTTTGAGCGGGTAGAGCACGTTGCCGCTGCCTTCTGCCGTTTCGCGCAGGGTGGCCATGGCGGCCTGCACCGCGGCGTTGTCGCGCTCGGTTCGCAGTTTGGCCAGCGAGGCGGCCTGCTCCTGGGCTACCGCTTCGTTGGGGTGGAAGATGGGCACGGGGGCTTCGTTCGACTCGGCAAAGCGATTGACGCCCACCAGAATCTGCTCACCCGACTCGATGCGCTGCTGGAAGGTGTAGGCCGCATCGGCGATCTGCTCCTGCACCCAGCCCCGCTCAATTGCCTCAACCGAGCCGCCCAGTTCGTCAATCTGCGCGATGATCGCCCGTGCCCGTGCTTCTAGCTCGTCCGTCAGAGCCTCAATCACATACGAACCAGCCAGCGGGTCAGGTGTGGCTGCAATCCCGCTTTCAAAGCCGATAATCTGCTGGGTGCGCAGGGCCAGCGTGGCCGCCTGCTGGGTGGGCAGGCTCAGGGCCTCGTCGTAACCGTTGGTGTGGAGCGACTGGGTGCCGCCCAGCACGGCGGCCAGGGCTTCAATCGTCGTGCGTACCACGTTATTCAGTGGCTGCTGCGCTGTCAGACTCGCGCCAGAGGTCTGGGTGTGGAAGCGCAGCATGAGGCTTTGTTCCTTTTTGGCCCCAAAGCGCTCCTTCATAATCGTGGCCCAGAGGCGGCGGGCGGCGCGGAATTTGGCCACTTCTTCCAGGAAGTTGGGGTTGCTGACGAAGAAGAAGGAGAGCCGGGGCGCGAACTCATCTACCGCCAGCCCTGCCTTCACCGCCGCCGAAACATACGCAATGCCATTGGCCAGGGTAAAGGCGATCTCCTGTACGGCGGTGCAGCCCGCTTCGCGCATGTGGTAGCCGCTGATGCTGATGGTATTCCACTTCGGCACATGCTTCTGGCAGTAGGCAAAGGTGTCAGTCACCAGGCGCATGCTGGGGCGCGGCGGGTAGATGTAGGTACCACGGGCGGCGTATTCCTTGAGAATATCGTTCTGGATGGTGCCGCCAAGTTTATCGGAAGCGACGCCCTGCCCTTCGGCCACCAGTTCGTAGAGCAGCAGCAGCACGCTAGCAGGGGCATTAATCGTCATCGAGGTGGTGACTTTGTCCAGCGGAATGCTGTTGAGCAGGGTCTGCATGTCGAGCAAGCTGTCAATCGCCACGCCTACCTTGCCCACCTCGCCCTCGGCCCTGGGGTCGTCGCTGTCCAGCCCCAGTTGGGTGGGCAGGTCAAAGGCTACCGAAAGGCCGGTCTGGCCCTTTTCCAGCAGATAGCGGTAGCGGGTGTTGCTCTCGCGGGCACTCGCGAACCCGGCATACTGGCGCATCGTCCAGAGGCGGCCCCGGTACATGGTGGGGTAGACGCCACGGGTGTAGGGGTACACGCCAGGGTCTGGCTCCGGTTCACCGGCATCGGCAGCGCGGTAGAGCGGCGCAATCGGAATGCCCGACTCGGTGAGAATTTCTTGCTCAACTGCTGACATATCCTATCCTCCTCAAGAGCGGTTCACGGCAATGTGACGAACATGTGGCAAGGCGCACCAGGCAGCAGTACGCCCTATTCGTATTATACGGCCTGTTATTGGTGCCATGGTTGTAATATCACAAGCCGGGCTTGGTGCATTGCCACTGGCCGATGGGAGATTGGGGATTGGGAGATTGGGAGATTGGGAGATCGGGAGATGGGAGATCGGGAGATGGGAGATGGGAGATTGAGAAATTGGGAGATTGAGAGATTGGGAGATGGGAGATTGCAGAGCGGTGCCGGTCTCCTCTGAATGATTATTCCGTCATGCAGGAGACCGGCACCTTCCGGCGTCCTTCTGCACCGGGACAATCGAATCGGGGCCGATGTGCCGGTCTCCTTGGCACATGCCTTCGCAAAAAAAGAACCAGCCGGGCTAACAAC
>JALONX010000778.1 GCA_025454695.1 Chloroflexaceae bacterium | reverse complement strand
GCAAAGCCACCCTCGTCACCCACGGTGGTGGCCAGGCCCCGGTCGTGCAGCACCTTTTTGAGCGACTGGTAGATTTCCGAACCCCAGCGGATAGCCTCGCGGAAGCTCTCAGCCCCCACCGGCATCACCATAAACTCCTGCCAATCGGTAGAGTTGCTGGCGTGCTGGCCGCCGTTCATGATGTTCAGCATGGGCACCGGCAGCACATGGGCATGCACGCCGCCGAGGTAGCGGTAGAGGGGCAGGCCCACCGCCGCCGCCGCCGCCTTGGACGCCGCCAGCGACACGCCGAGAATGGCGTTCGCGCCGAGCTTGCTCTTGTTGGGCGTGCCGTCCAGGGCTAGCAACTCTTTGTCCAGCCCGATCTGGTCGGCGGCGTCCATGCCGATCAGGGCCTCGGCAATGTCTTCGTTCACATGCTGCACCGCCTTCAGCACGCCTTTGCCACTGTAGCGGCCTTTGTCACCGTCGCGCATTTCCAGCGCCTCGTGGGCACCAGTAGAAGCACCGCTGGGCACAATCGCCCGGCCAATCGCGCCACCTTCCAGATGAACTTCAACCTCCACCGTCGGGTTACCCCGCGAGTCCAGCACTTCGCGCCCAATAATCTCCTCGATAAACGTGGACATAGCCCTTCTCCTTCATCAATATCGGAGGACACACTCTTCGATTGCTGTCAGCGTAGCGTCAGTATAGCATACCAGAGCACCTGCAATTGCGAGAAAATGGTTGATGACAATCCACCAAAGGCGCAATTGGAGACAACCAGGCAGCATCGAGCGAACGATTATTTTTAATTCATAGATGACGTAATGACCTGGTAGAACGGTATGCTATACCCCGTAATCTGCGGATAAAAACGAAGTTGCCCTCGCCCTGGGAACCAAACCGCCGTCTAATTGACGTTCGTTCGGGCGGCGGGTATACTGCATCCAGGAACGAATGCCACGAGTGCATGGGTAGCAGTCTTTTTCGGTGTAACGTTTGCAGAAGCTGCGTCCTGTCACCGCCTTTGATAATCCAAAATCTAACATCCAAAATCGCAAATACATCAGTCAGGAGCACGCGATGACCGACACGATAACGGTGCTTGCACCGCCAGACACGCCCCCTGACGAGATTTCCTTCCACTACTACGACCGCCATCCCACCAGGGAAGACCTTCTGGGCAAAACAGCCGCCCAAAACCACGTTATTCACTACCTTATGGAGGTGTTGTTCCAGCTCTATCGAACAGAAGGCTGGTTTGTCGTCGGTAATCTCAACATCTATCTGCGCAAGCAACGCAACGAATATCCCCTCGCCCCTGACATTGCCGTGTTTAAGGGCGTGCAGGTACCTGATCCAACTATCCGCACCCTGCGGAGCTGGCGACTCTACGAGCCGGGCCGCACGCCGCCCCAGGTGGTGTTTGAGTTCGCCTCGGAAGAGACCTGGCGGGAAGACCTGGACGACAAGCCTGGCAAATACGCCGCGCTGGGGGTGAGTGAATATTTCGCCTGCGACCCCAACAGCCCGCCCTTCTGGCGCACGCCAAACCTGGTGCGGGGCTGGCGACTGGTCAATGGCAGCATGCACGAACAACTGCCCGATGGCCGGGGCTGGCTTTGGAGCGAGGAACTGGACAGCTGGCTTGGCTTTGAAGATAGCCGCCTGCGACTCTATGACCGCGACGGCACTATGCGGCCAACACGAGAGGAAGCCGCCCGCGCCGCCGAAGAGGCCGAGCGAGCCGCCAAGGAGGCCGCCCGCGCCGCCGAAGAGGCCGAGCGAGCCGCCAAGGAGGCCGCCCGCGCCGCCGAAGAGGCCGCCCGCGCCGCCGAAGAGGCCGAACGGGCTGCCAAAGAAGCGGCCTGGGCCAAACTCCGCGAACTCGGGGTTGACCCGGAAACGCTGTAACGTCAGGTTGTATGTCTGCTGAAACCCACGGTGCCCAGGCCGACACCGCCACTGCCGCGCCAACGTTGCCTGCGGATAGAGAACTTGTTGTTGATGCCACCTACCAGCAGGGTGTGCTAACGCCCCACCATCCCCTCGATCTGCCCGATGGCACCCCCGTGCGGCTGCATGTGACGCCGCTGCTTTCACCCGCCCCTGGGCGTAGCTGGAAATGGCCTGGCCTGACTCGCTACATCGCCGGGCTATCGGCCTGGGAGCGGTTGGTACTTGCCATTGCCGGGCTGCTGCTGGCCTGGAGCGGCCAACGCTACTTCCACGAACGGCTGGCGTTTACGTGGGAAGGGCTGCTATTGGCGTTGGGCGGGCTGGCCCTACTGGTGCTGGCGCTGGCTGGGCTGAAGGAAGAAACGGCGGTAGTTCAACCACAGCCGACTCTGGCCCCACCCATCACACTCAGCCCCCGGCGCAGAACAGCCCTGCTGTTGGCCACTGGTTGCATTGGCCTGCTGCTGTTTGCCCTGGCCAGCGAGCCGCCCTGGCCCAGCTACACCTGGGGCTTTGTGCCCTGGCTCGGCGCGATTGGCCTTTACCTGCTGGCGCTGACCCAGCTACGACGGCCCCAGCCGAGAGCCTGGCCCACATGGTGGTATGCCAATCGCTGGTTGGCCCTTGCCGTGGCCGCCCTTGTGGCGGTGGCCCTGGGCTTGCGGCTCTGGAACATCGGCGACATTCCGCCAACCCTCGGCGGCGACGAAGGCTCCCAGGGTTTGGAAGCGCTCAAAATCCTCAAGGGCGAGATCACCAATCCGTTTTCCACCGGCTGGCTGGGCGTGCCCACCATGAGCTTCTACTTCAACGCGCCCACCATCTGGCTGATGGGCAACACCATGGAAGCGCTGCGGCTACCCTGGGCGCTGGTGGGCACCGCCACCGTGCTGGCCACCTTTCTGCTGGTGCGCCACCTGCACGGCAACCTGCTCGCACTGCTGACGGCGGCGCTGCTGGCGGGCTACCACTATCACATTCACTACTCGCGCCTTGGCTCGAACCAGGTGGCCGACGCGCTGTTTGTGGCGCTGGCCCTGCTGTTTCTCTACCGGGGCTACGACCGACGCAGCCCGCTTGACTGGGCGCTGTGCGGCATGGTGGTGGGCGTGGCCCAGTTCTTCTACGCTGGCGCACGCTTCACCGCGATTATTGTCATCATCACTACCGCCTTTCTGGCCCTGCGCGATGGCAGGCGCTTCTGGCGCGAGCAACGCTGGGGCATGCTGGCGCTGCTGGGGGCGGGTCTGCTCGCCGCCGCCCCGATGATCCAATACGCCGTTCGTTTCCCCGATGCCTACAACGCCCGTCTAGGCATGGTGGGCATTGTGCAAAGCGGCTGGCTGGAACGGGAGTTGGTGATTCGCAACCAGGGCGTGCTGCCCATTCTGCTCGATCAGTTCGTGCGGGCGGCCTTTGCCTTCACTGCCTACCCCGACCGTACCGTGTGGTACGGCTCGCCGCGCCCGCTCTTGTTGCTGGAAGAAGGCACCCTGTTTTTGCTCGGCTTTGGGCTGGCCCTGCTGCGCATGTTCAACCGACGGTTCTTTCCAATAGTTGCCTG
>JALONX010000777.1 GCA_025454695.1 Chloroflexaceae bacterium | reverse complement strand
CAGGGCCATTGCCAGGTTAAAGCGTGATGGATCGGTGAAGCTGGTGATGCCCATGCGGCTGGCCACTTCCACAAAGTTCTCCACCCCCACATGCTCTAGCGCCTTCACGGCAGGGATGTTGAGCGACCCGGCCAGGGCCACCCGCAGGCGCACCGGGCCGCGCCAGGCGCTGTCGTAGTTGCGCGGTGCATACACGGCCCCACCCGGCGCGGCATATTCCACCGGCGAATCCCAAATCACCGTCGCTGGCGTCCAGCCTCGTTGCATGGCGGCGGCATACACCATCGGCTTGAGGGCCGAACCGGGCTGCCGCAGGGCCGTGGTCACATTCACCTGGCCATCGGGGGCGTTAAAATCCACGCTGCCCACCATGGCCAGGATCTGGCCTTCGGGGCTGAGCATAATCACGGCGGCGTTGCTGGCGTTACGGGCCTTCAGCTCCTCAATGCGGGCCTGGGCCACCTGCTGAGCCTCACTCTGCCAGTGCAGGTCAATCGTGGTGACGACCCGCAAACCGCTGCGGTAGAGCATCTCCGGGCCGTAGTGTTGCTCCAGCTCATCCAGCACATAATGCACAAAGTGGGGCGCGATGATGCTGGTGGTGGGTTGCACCAGCTGCACCGGCTGGTTGAAGGTCAGTTCGGCCTGAGCGGGCGTGAGGTAGCCATTTTTCACCATCAAATCCAGCGTGATGCGCTGGCGGGCTTTGGCGGCCTCCATATTTTTGAAGGGATCGTAGTTGGAGGGCGACTGGGGCAAGCCCGCGATCAGGGTCGCTTCGGCGTCGTTCAGTTCCCACACATGCTTGCCGAAATAGCTCTGGGCCGCCGCCTCCACCCCGTGGGCCTGGGCACCGTAATACACCTCGTTCAGGTAGATGCCAAGCAACTGGTCTTTGCTGTAGGCCTGGCTGGCCTGCACCGCCAGAATGGACTCACGCAGCTTGCGCTCGAAGGTGACCTGGCTGCGTTCCTCCGGCGGCATGAGAATGTTGCGCACCAGCTGCATGGTGATGGTGCTACCACCGCTGACAATCTCCTGGTTCTGGTAGTTCAGCCAGAGCGCCCGCACGAGGCCGCGAATATCCACACCGGGGTTGTCGTAGAACCCGGCGTCTTCGACGGCGATGGTGGCCTCCTTCAGCACACGGGGAATACGGTCAAAGGGCACCACGGTGCGCCGCCCGGCCTCGGGGTTGGTCAGTTCATACAGCAGCGTCTGGCCGTCGCGGGCGTAGATGCGGGTGGTTTCAAACGAGCGGTGCTGGCCGATCTGCTGCGGGTCGGGCAGGTCGCTGCCGTAGCGGTAGAACAGCCACATGACAGTGGCGACGAGCAGCAGGCCCAGCACCAGGGTGATTTTCACAAAAGCCAGGGCCAGTCGCCCAAAAAAGCGCAACACCGGGAAGCGCCTGGCTGCTTTGCGTGGTTGGGTTTTAGGGCTGGCGCTGGTAGTGGCCATCTCGATTGCAGTTTGCAGATTATCGGTGAGCTGCTTATAGTAATTCCTGAACCATAGTCTGGCCATTGTCACCCTGAGCGAAGCGAAGGGTCTGAGCGTCATTATGCACAAGCTGTTTCGCGGAGTTTATCCTGAGCGAAGCGAATGGGCTCAAAATGACATATGCACCCCATAAGCCAGATTTCATACTACTCACCCTTGCGGAGGCGCTCTAGTTCCATTTCGAGTGTTCGCAGCCGTTCTTCTACTGTGGCGCGGGCGGCGGCTTCGACCTGGGCCTGGCGCTCGGCCTGGGCACGGGCGGCGGCTTCGGCCTGGGCCTGGCGCTCGGCCTGGGCGCGGCGTTGCTCGGCCTCGAACAACCGTTGCTCGGCCTCGCTACGGGCGGCGGCTTCGGCCTGGGCTTGACGCTCGGCTTCAGCCCGCTCGGCTGACAGGCGCGCCAGGGTTTCGGCCATCGCGGTGTAGTCGCCCAGAGGCTGGCCCGCCTCGTCGTAACACTCCACAATGCCATCCTGCAGGCCCAACCAGAGGCTCACCGGCTCCAACCAGAGCCAGCCCCGCTCATCTGGCTGCATGGGCGCATAGCCAGTCGGCGTCATCTGGTGGCCCCGCAGCCTGCGGGCCGCAACTCCTTTGTGGGTGTAGGTCTCAACAATCACATACATTGGCACATCGGCCTGCTCGTACTGTTCTAGTTTGTCGTAGAGGTCAATTTTGCGCGTTTCAGGCGAGGTGACCTCAATAATCAGAGATGGGCGTACCCCTTCCTCTGCCACGTCAAACGTACTCCAGTTCCGTTTTTCGCGCACGCCGAAGATGACGGCAATATCTGGCCCATGGGGGCGCAGCCCCGGCACATCCCAGGCTACTCGCACGTCGCTCAACACCACCGCTGTGGGACTATTACGCAATTGAGCCTCAAACACGTTGGTGAGATAGGTGCAAAACTGGACGTGTTCCACCGTGTGGGTCACCTGGTCGCCCTCCTCAGGATGCAAAACGTCGTCCAGCGTCAAGGGTACCTGCTCCACCTCGCTGCTACCATCGGGCAACTGGTGATGAACGTAGCGCCAGCCATAGCGCCATGGGTCGGGCTGTTCAGCTTGAGTTGTCGGGTCAAGGGGAGCCGTCGTTGTCATCGGCAGTCTCCAAACAGCAAACGTCCATTATTCGCCCATCCATATCGTAAAGTGATTATAGCATGGTGTATTGGTGCGTGTCAGTAGGGAAAATCAGCTACTCAAAGCAGGTGCAACCGCCAGTTTGGAAAAAGTATTGTTAAAAATTTTTACATTAGCTTTACCATGTACGATGAACGTAGTGCGGACTTTAGTCCGCGTCTTACCCAAGACGCGGACTAAAGTCCGCACTACACATTGTCACGTAAGGTATGCTCATTTCGAACCGTGGCTTAGCGCAAATAAGCGCCGGGCGAACCTGACAATGTATATCATCTGCGGATAAAGAGAGCTTTTATTGCGCCCCAACCTTTTCCACCCCACATGGATAGAATCAGTAGGAACCAATAAGGGGAGCAACGGGATGGATGAAGGCGAGGCGATTGCGCGGCTCAAGCGGGGCGACATTGGCGGCCTGGAGGCGCTGGTACGGGCCTACCAGCTGCGGGCCGTGCGGGCGACCTACCTCATCACCGGCGAGCGGGCTATGGCCGAGGATGTGGTGCAAACGGCCTTTCTTCGCTCCTACGAGCGCATCCAGCAGTTCGACACGCGGCGACCGTTTGGCCCCTGGTTTTTGCGCATCGTCGTCAACGATGCGGTGAAAGCCGCCGCCCGCAATGGACGCGACGTGTCGCTTGATGCACGTTCCACCGGCCACGACCCGCCATTGGCCGAGACGCTGGCCGCCCCTGCCCCCGCATTGATCGAGCGGCTGGAACGTGCCGAAACCGAGGCCGCTGTGTGGGCCGCCCTGGCCCAACTGACGCCGGGGCAGCGCGCCGCCGTGGTGCTGCGCTACTACCTGAACCTGAGTGAAGCAGAAATGGCTGAGGAGTTGGCCTGCGCTCCCGGCACGGTGAAGT
>JALONX010000776.1 GCA_025454695.1 Chloroflexaceae bacterium | reverse complement strand
TGCGGTTCCTGGTTGTGGTTATACCACACAATTGGCCATTTTTGTTTTGTGCTGGTTCTAACCTCTTCGTTCTAGCAGAAAGAAGCATAGTCGTCTGTCGCCGAAATCTTCTGACATGGCCCATCCATGTCACCCTGAACGAAGTGAAGGGTCTTCTATGCGGTACCGTGCAGATTTCTCCCTACGGCTTGAACAGACGAATAGCTGGCTAGCTACGCCGCAATTCTTCACTAAACCGCGCCACCACCTCGCCCGCGTTGTGCAAGTGAGTCTGGAGCGCTTGCGTTGCGGCGGCGCTGTCTCCGGCTTTGCATGCGGCGAGCAGGGCGCGGTGTTCGGCCTGGCACGAAAGGCGATACTGGTCTGGGGTGTGGGCAAGGTAGAAGAAGTGATTCACCCGCCGCCGCATGGTTGCGATCAACTCCAGCAACTGGGGCCGCTCGGCAGGCTGGTAGAGTGTGGTATGCAACGCGGCATCAAGGCTGCTCCAGGTCGCGCTGTCGGGGGCCTCGTCCAGCTGCTCAATGTGGCGCTCGGCGGCCAGCAAGTCGCGGGGTGTCAGGGCGTGCAGGGCATGCTGCAAGGCCTCGCCTTCCAGCAAGGCGCGAATCTCATACAACTCACGGATCGCCGCCGCCTCAGGAATGGTCACAAACGCTCCACGAGCCGGGTAAATCTTCACTAATCCCTCGGCCTCAAGCAGCCGCAGCGCCTCGCGCACGGGCATGCGGCTCACCTGGTAGGTTGCACCAAGCTCCTCCTGCCGCAGCGACGCACCAATTGGTAACACGCCCGCCTCAATATCGCGCCGAATAGCGGCGGCAACCCGCTCAACGCTGGTGAGCGGCCCCTGGTCGTGCAGCAGTCTTGACATTGTTTGCAACCTCTTGTACCATCGTATCCACTGTATCCAATTTTAACATACCAAGGGGGTTTTTACATGGCAACAGCTTCAGGCTACGCAGCGCCGTTCTCGCCTCGTGGCAAGGCGGGCATCGTTCCACCACCGCCCTGGCACTACGTGGGCAACTTCCTGGCGATAGATTTTGTTGCCAACCCGGAGGCCGTGGCTGCCCTGCTGCCGCCGGGCCTGGCGCTGAACGCTGCCCGTGTGGGCCACTGTACGGCGAACTTCGTTGACTGGCAGTTTACCACTGACTCGGGTGAGGAGCTGCTTGACCCCATCCGCAGCCAGTATCACGAATTTCTGTTGCTGCTGCATGCCAGCCTGGATGGCCAGCCAGTGCTGTATTGCCCCTACATCTATGTTGACCAGGACACCGCGCTGATGCGCGGACTCATTCAGGGCTACCCTAAAAAGCACGGCTCCGTCTACACCACCCGCACCTTCGACAGCCCCTCGAAAGCCGCCGTGCGGGTGGAGCCGGGGGCAACCTTTGCCGGTACGCTGGCGGTAAAAGACCGGCGTCTGGCAGAAGGCAGCGTCACCCTACAGGAACAGGCCGATGCCAGTGCGGCCTTTGGCAACGCGCCTGTGGTGACGCTGCGCTACTTTCCCAGCCTTGAGCCGGGCTACCAACCTGCCGTGCATGAACTGGTGCGCATGCAGCTGGAAGAAACGCATGTTTCCCCGGTCTGGCAGGGCGCGGCCCAGCTGCACTTCTTCGCATCGCCCACGGAAGACCTCAACCTGCTTCAGCCCGTCCGCATCCTGGCGGGCTACCGCTACACGCTGGCCCTCACCGTTCGGCACAGCCAGCTGGTGCGGCAACTAATATAGAAGAACGTTTATGACTGACGACAGCAAAACGGTGATTATTGTCGCTTCGGCCCTGCCGCCAGGGATTGCTGCCAACACCATCGCCTACCTCGCCCTCACCCTTGGCCAGCGCATGGAACAGCGCCTGCGGCCCGATGTGCCCGACAGCAGTGGGACGATGCATGCGGGCATGGCGGAGGTGGTGCTACCCATCCTCCAGGCCCCAGGCGATAGGCTCAAACAGCTGCACACCAGCGCCCGCGTGGTAGAGGGCATGCTGGTGATTGGCTTCAGCAATGCGGCCCAATCCAGCCCGACCTACGCCGCGTACACCAGCAAACTTGCCACCACGCCCCTGGAAGAACTCCACTTTCTTGGCCTGGCCCTTCACGGCCCTAAAAAGGCGGTGAACAAACTCACGGGTAATCTCCCGCTGTTGAAATAGGGTTGTATGGTACAATTTCCCCTCACCCTCTCGGAAGACACCTCAATCAGCAGTAAGGATTGTATGAACCCTGAACAGGACGATACACTCCGGCAACAGTCCCAGGAGATCTGGAACCAGAATGCCGCCTTCTGGGACAGACTCATTGGCGACACGGGCAACCGCTTTCACCGCACCATGGTTGAGCCTGCTGCCCTGAAGCTACTGGCCCTCACGCCAGGTGAAACGGTGCTGGAAGTGGCCTGCGGGAATGGCGCCTTTGCCCGCCGCATGGCTGAAGCGGGCGTGCAAGTGCTGGCCACCGACTTCAGTACCGGGCTACTGGAACACGCCCGCCGCCGCACCCAGCACGAGTCCATCAGCTACGCCCTGGTTGACGCAACGGAGGAAGAACAGCTGCTCGCCCTTGGCCAACGGCGCTTCGATGCGGCTGTGTGCAACATGGGGTTGATGGACATGCCAGTGATTGACCCTCTATTTGCGGCGCTGAGTCGGGTGCTGAAACCGGGTGGGCGCTTTGTCTTCTCGGTGCAACACCCTTGCTTTAACTCCAACGGGGCGAACAAAACGGTGGAACTCCAGGATCAGGACGGCGAGTTAGCGACCATCGCCGCGATTAAGGTCTCCCGATACGCCACGCCGTGGACGGAGCGAGCCATGGGTGCCGCCGGGCAGGAAACACCACACTATCAATTCCATCGCCCCATCAACCAGCTGCTCAACGCTGGCTTCCGGGCGGGGCTAGTGCTGCACGGGCTGGAGGAGCCGGTGGACGAGGCTGAGCCGAACAGCAGCAAATGGATGGCTTGGTCAAATTTTCAGGAACTGCCGCCCGTGCTGGTGGGGCGTTTTCGGTTGGGGTGATCGTGCAATCTCCCGCAATTCCGCAGAGAACATCTTGCAAGAGTTGCTAAACCGTGGTATGTTTCGCCACACAACGTACATTGGTTCTAACAACGTACCAGGATTACTATGCACACTGCGTCGAAATGGACAGTGCTTGATCTCTTTTGTGGTGCAGGTGGGTTGTCGCTAGGTCTGGTTCAAGCCGGTTTCTCTATTGCCCTGGCCGTTGACAACAACAAAGCAGCGCTGCAAACATACGCCGCAAATCTTGGTAACCACATAGCTCAACTGGATTTGTCACAGGCGGCAGATTTGCCAAAAACCACTATTGTAGTAGGCGGCCCTCCTTGCCAGGGCTTTTCATCGGCTGGCTCTCGTCAAAAACAGGATCAGCGAAATAGTCTGGTTGGCGCTTTTGCTCAAACTGTTGCCAGGTTACAGCCGCTCGCCTTCGTGTTTGAGAATGTTGAAGGTTTCCTTACTGCTGATGGCGGCGAT
>JALONX010000082.1 GCA_025454695.1 Chloroflexaceae bacterium | reverse complement strand
ACCGGGGTGAGGTTAAACCACCAGACGCCGCCCAATGCCAGTACCAGCAGCACCACATACAACCCCATCGCGCCGGGGTTAAGCTGGCTACGGCCTCCGCTCCGGCTCACCGTGGCGGTTGCGCCTCGGGCCGAAGCCCGCTTGCCCGCGTTGCGCTGCCCAGCGGGGCGAGCCGTAGCGGCTAGTGCTTCGACCACGGGCAGTGCCGCCGGTGCCGCGCCAAAGCTGTAGACTCCGGCCAGCATGCCGCCCACCACCACCAGCGCCAGCGTCGTCCAGAACATCATCAGGGTGGAAACGATGGGAATGCCGGTGAGTCCATCAACGAAAGTGCCTACCAGCACACTCAGTGCGGCGATAAAGAAAAACTGCCAGCGAATATTGTCGCTGCGCTGCATGTTGCGCCAGCAGAGGGCCACGGCGCTAAAGAGCAGAAAGAAGTAGCTGAGGAGGCCAAGCACGCCCCTGGTCACCAGTTCATCGAGCAGGGCCTGGTGCGAGCGGTCGGGCGATGCACCACGAGCCTCCACGTTCGCCAGCGAAGGCGGGTAGAAGCGGTTGAAGGCCACAAACATGCTTTCCGGCCCCCAGCCAATCACGGCGCGCAGCGGGTCGGAGCTGATCAGCGCCACCGCGCCGCCAGCATGCTGATCACCGGCCCAGATCAGCCGCCGCACCAGCCCGGTGCCTTCGTCAACCTCCAGTAGCCGCCCCATACGGCCCACATAGGGCACCTCGCGCAGCTGCTGAAACACGGGCGCGTCGGAGAGGTTGAAGACAATCAGAAAGCCGCCGACGGTGAGCGTGAGCGCCACCCACGCGCCCAGCGCCGCCCGCAGCCGCCCGGCCAGGGCCAGGTTTTCCTGCTGGCGGGCGCGGCGGGTCATCTGCCAGAGCAGCACAAAGAAGAAGGTAAACAGCCCGAAGCCAAGGCCGATCCAGGGGCCACGACTCTGGGTGAAGAAGATAGCCACCAGAAACAGCAGCGTCACCAGGGCGTAGCCCGCCACTCGCAGCCGTTGGCTCAGTTGCGATGCGACAGCGGGCGGGGGCGGCAGCGTCAGCCCGAGCATGTAGAAGCCAACCAGAGCTGCGAGACTCACCAGCAACCAGACCCACCAGTCCTGCCCGTTGACGATACGGGTATCAATCTGCTGGGCACCGCTGATGGCGGAAACGGCAAACACCAGCAGCAGTAGCAGCATATAGCTAGCGTAGAGCGCGGCGGGCCAGAGCGGCAGCGCCAGCCGTGACCCCACCGCGCCGCCCCGATGCGCCAGTGTTGGCAGCGCCCACAGCGCCGCTGCTACGCCAATGGCACCGGGAATAGCCCACCAGTAGCGGGTGTCGGCGGTGCGCACGATTGCGCCCAGCTTAAAAACCGACAGCAGCAGCGCCAGGGTTGAAACGAGCAGCAGCACATGGGCCAGCGCCCAGAGCCAGTCAGACCGCCCGTTGGTGGAAACCGGCGCACGACGCGACTCATACAGGGCAGTGAACAGGCGATAGAGTGCCAGCGGCACAATCATCAACATGTAGGAAGCAACAAAAATGGAGTTGCCCATGGTCGAAGCCACTCGCCTGATCACGTCGCCGCCCCAGGGCAACGGGTCGAGACCCTGGTGTTGCAGCACGCCGTAGCTGGCCACGGCAACACAGGTGGAAATGGCCACCGTAATGAGGCGTTCAAACTGCTCGCGCTGGCGCATGGTGGCCACAAGAATGACAAACAGGCCGATGTAGGAAAGGTTGGTGTAGGTGCCCTGAAGTCGTTGATACGACCCCCAGAAGCTGGTGAGCGGCACCACCGAGGTGATGGTGGTGAGCAGAAAGACGGCGCTGTAGGCCAGCACCGGCAAGGCCAGCGGCACCTGCATCAGCCCGCGCCACCACGTGGCTAGCGGGTTGCCCGTCGGTTCGGTCAGCGGGCGGCTCTCGCTCAGGTTCGCACGTTCCAGCGCCCGGATCAGGCCCAGGGCTGCCAGCAGCAGCACAATCGCCCGCAGGCTGGTGGCTTTGTCCGGTTCAAAGTGGCGGGCCGAAAAGAGGTTGAAGTAGAGCGGGATGAGGGCGATGCAGAGCAGCCAGCCCGCCTCCATCAGCCGTCCACACCAGATGCTTAAGGTTGTTTCTCGTCGCATGGGCTGAGAGACTCGTGGATTTTCGATTTTCGATTTTGGATGTTCGATTGCCAGACCGCTTGTGAGTCGGTCAACAACGTTTATCAGTATGTGCAGAGCAACATGCTTATGGAGTTTTACTTTTTATTCCAGCCACAAACGTCCCGTAGTAGCGCGAATTATCGCGCGTTCCGGTGACTAGCGCGATAAATCGCGCGGCTACATCGTGTCTGCATCAATTTGTAAAACTTCCTCAGAAGCTAAACACAAACCCAAAATCCAAAATCGTACATGTATTAGCGACCAACGGGTTGAGCAATGGTCTGGTGCTGGTCGCTCTGTTGCGATTGACGTTGTGAGAGGCCGTTTGGGGCCTGGTTGACATAGTGATGTTTGAAGGTGAGCGCCCGTGTCACAATCTCGCGGGCATTGGCCCGGCTGTGTTCACTGGGGCTGCCATCAAGCATGGATGCTAGTTCGTTCACGCGGGCTTCTTCGTCGAGCTGGTTGATGCTGGTGCGGGTACGGTCGGCGCTGAACTGCTTGGCGATGTGGTAGTGGGCGTCGGCAAAGGCGGCAACCTGGGGCAGGTGAGTGATGCAAATGACCTGGTGATTCTCGGTCATTGCCCAGAGCTTCTGGCCCACTACCTGGCCCGCTCGCCCGCCCACGCCTACATCAATCTCATCAAACACCAGGGTTGAAACGGTGTCCACCCGCGAGAGAATGGATTTCAGCGCCAGCAACAGGCGGGCGCTTTCGCCACCGGAGGCGATTTTCGCTAGCGGCTTGAGCGGCTCGCCGGGGTTGGGCGAAATCAGAAATTCGACCCGATCAATGCCGGTTTTGTCGAAGGCGACGCGGCGGGGTGTTTTTGAGTCGGCCAGCGGCACGCCTTTCGCGTCGTCCTCAAATTCCATGCTCACGGCGAAGCGCACGTTGCGCATGGCCAGGTCGCCCATTGCGCCTTCAATCGCCTGGGCCAGTTCCAGGCCGGTGTCGCGGCGGCGGCGCGACAGTTCGCCTGCTACCTGGCTAAGTTCGGCCAGCAGCTTTGTTTCACGCATTTCTAGCTCGGCCATGTGTTCGGCGCTGTTGGCCAGCCGCTCAATCTCGGACTCGGCGCGGGCGGCGCGAGCGAGGATAGCTTCAATGTCAGCGCCGTATTTGCGTTGCATCTCGTGGATGACGGTGAGACGATCTTCAATCTCGTCCAGGCGAGCCGGGTCGAAGTCCAGTTTGTCGCGGTAGGCCCGCAGACTCACGGCCAGTTCGTCCAGCTGGTAGCGCAGCTCGGTGGCATGTTCGGCCAGTGGGGCCACATCGCTGTCGAGCCGGGCCAGTTCGGCCAGCTGTTCGGCCACGCGGGCCAGCACCTCGGTTGCGGGGCGACTGGCGCTGCGCTCACCTTCGCCGCCGTGGGCCAGGGCACTGTAGCTGCTGTTGGCCAGTTCGGTGATGCGCACGGAGTTTTGCAACAGCGAACGTTCGTGGGCCAGGCTTTCTTCTTCGCCGGGGCGCAGCTGTGCTGCCGCCACATCCTCCAGCAGAAAGCGTAACTCCTCAATTCGTTCGACCCGGCGGGCTTCGCTGCGGCGCAGGTCGGCCAACTCTTCGCGCACACGGCGTACCTCGGCCACCAGCCCGGCGACCTGTTCACGCAACGCCAGCAGGTCGCCGTAGCGATCCAGCATGTCGAGGTGGGTGCGGGGGTTGAACAGGGATAAGCCCTCGTGCTGGCCGTGAATATCCACCAGGCGGCTGCCCACTTCGCGCAGCACGCTGGCGCTCACGGCGCGGCCATTCACGCGGGCGACGCTGCGGCCCGAGTCGGCGCTGATCTCACGGGTGAGGATGATCTGGTCGCTGTCGTCTTCCCACAGGCCATACTCTTCTAGCACTGGCTGAAGGTCGGGGCAATCGTTGAGGCTAAACACGCCCTCAACCCGCGAACGGCTGCTGCCCGCCCGCACAAAGCTCACGTCGGTCTTTTCGCCCCGCAGGCTGCCCAGCGCATCAATAATGATGGATTTGCCCGCGCCGGTTTCACCCGTCAGCACATTAAAGCCCTCGGCCAGGCGCAGGTGCAAGCGCTCGATGATGGCAAAATCGGTGATTTGCAGTTCAAGCAGCATGGGCAAACATTTGAGCGTAAAACCCCAAAAACCTGGTGCATTGTACCATAGCGCCTACCCTGCCGCAATGGGAAGGGCCGTATAGAGCAGGGCCATTGCAAAGTCCTGGTTAACCGCTTAAACTATCCGCAGATTACGCAGATTACGCAGATGAAGAGAACCACAATCTGTGTAATCTGCGTAATCTGCGGATGAAAAAGACGTTGCACATGCCCTGTCGTATAGAGCTACGCGGCGAGCGATTGCTGGGAAATATTTCCTGGTCGCACTCGTTCTTTGGGCTGAGATGAGAATCCGTCGAATTGCTGATGCTAGCTGGCACAGCACCTGCTATATTAAGCTACAAACAGAACTCTCGATGTGAGCAACGGACATCAGTACATAGATTTACTTCTTCTGTTCCCTCGCCGTTGCCCTCCTTTCCCCCCTGTGGTCGCCGTGAGGCGGCCATTTCCGCATGATGCAGTCAGTTCATTTCACCACAAAGACACAAAGAACACAGAGAAGAAGTGCAAAAAGAAACCTCCGCGCCCTCTGCGTCTCTGCGGTAAAAAGACTCGGCGTCCTCGGCGGTAAAAAAAATTTTTGCGCCCTCCGCGTTCTCCGCGGTGAGTACACCATCAGTTGTGACAGAAATTGGCCCTAGCGGAACAGCCTGAATAGGGGTATACTTCCAGTGAGCCTGTTTCGGAAGAGAGACCCAGCACAGGCGCTGGACGGGAGCCATGCGGTAGCACGGCGCTGTGTTGCCAGAAACCCCGGTGGCGAAAAGGAGCGTAAGCTGATGACAGAACAATATACCCAGAGCAACAATCCTTACGAGCGTGAGCGTGACCTGCTGCGGCGCGAGCTGGACGAGGCCCACAGCTTGAATCGCAATCTGCTGCGGCAGCTGAAAAAGGCCCAGGAAGCCGCCACCGAAGCCCAGCGTGCCCATACAAAAATGGTTGGCACACTCACCGAAACCATGCGCGAAAACACTGCCCTCACCATCGAACGCGACCTGTGGAAAAACCGGGCCGAGCGGATTGGCTACCACTTCGACGAGCAGCACGGTGCCAGTTTCGATCTGCCTGGACTGGTGGGGCAAATTAGTGAGGAAGAAGCCAACATTATTCGCAAAGCCATGGCCCGGCTGCATCACCCCGACGCAGGCGGCGACAGCGAACGCATGAAAGCCTGGAACGCGGCCCTTGACCGGATTGCGAAGCGGTAGAAGTTGACCGGAGACCCTTCGTTTTTCTGTCTTTGGCGTGCGTCAGCTTTTGTTTTTAG
Organism: Chloroflexaceae bacterium; assembly: GCA_025454695.1. Classification (GTDB taxonomy): domain Bacteria; phylum Chloroflexota; class Chloroflexia; order Chloroflexales; family Chloroflexaceae; genus JALONX01. Next base: position 7,261 of record JALONX010000082.1, on the reverse strand, counting down.
CTGTACTCTTGCATACGGTTCGCGCATGGCCGTCGGGCTGAAGCTCTCGGCTAGCGCATGCGAAGCCCGCCTGCGCGGGCTACAACGCACTAACCTCGTGAAGTATTACATTTAGCCTTCAGCCTATTTCAGCCTTCAGCCTTCAGCCTTCAACCTTTAGCCTTCAGCCTTCTATGATCTCTTCCCTCTGGATCCTCGGCGACCAACTGTTGGTGAACCACCCCGGCCTGCATCCTGAGTCCCCCGTTGTGCTGATTGAGTCGCTGGAACGCCTGCGCCAACGGCCCTACCATAAACGCAAGCTTACCCTCATTCTGGCGGCGATGCGCCATTATGCCGCGGCGTTGCGCGAACGGGGCTACAGCGTGGATGTGCGGGTAGCCCCCGATTTTGTCACCGGTCTGCGTGAACACATGGCAGCCTACGGTAGCACGGGCCTGCGCTGCATGGCGGCAGCCGAATACGATACTCGCGCCCGCCAGCAGCAGTTGGAAGCAGAACTGCATGTGCCAGTTGAACTCCTGCCCAATAATCAGTTTCTGGTGGAACGCTTCCCGCCCAAAAAACCGCCCCGCCTCATGGAACCGTTCTACCGCGAGATGCGACGGCACACCGGCTTGCTGCTGGAAAGCACCGGAGAACCGATTGGTGGACAGTGGAACTACGACGCCGAGAACCGCAAACGCTATGATGGGCGAACCGTGCCGCCGTTGCCCCAGTTTGAACCCGATGCGCTGACGCGCCAGGCTATGGCTGATGTGGAACTGCACTGCCCCGATGCCCTGGGCAGTACGGCGGGCTTCGCCATGCCCGTCACCAGGGCGCAGGCGTTGGCCGCGCTTGAGGATTTTGTGCAGCGCCGTCTGGCCGACTTTGGCCCGTTTGAAGACGCCATGAGCAGCAGCGAGGCGGTGCTGTTCCACTCGCTGCTCTCACCGCTGGTGAATATTGGCCTGCTGGAGCCGCTGGAGATGTGCGAAGCCGCCGTGCAGGCCTACCAGGATGGGTTGGCTCCGCTGGCCTCGGTTGAGGGATTTGTGCGTCAGGTCATCGGCTGGCGTGAATATATGTACTACCGCTACTGGGAGATGATGCCGGGCCTGCGCGATGTGAACAGCTGGAACCACCATGCGCCGTTGCCGAACTGGTATTGGAGCGGCGAAACTCGCATGCGTTGCATGGCGCACGCCATTGGGCGGGTGTTGCAGGATGGCTATTCGCACCATATCGAGCGGCTGATGCTGCTGTGCAATTTTGGGCTGCTGGCGGGCATTCAGCCCCAGGAACTCAACGCCTGGTTTCTCGAATGTTATGTGGATGCTTATGAGTGGGTGGTGACGCCAAATGTGCTGGGCATGGGCCTGAACGCCGACGGCGGCGTGATTGCCACCAAGCCCTACATTGCCAGCGCCAGCTACATCAACAAGATGAGTGATTACTGCGGTGGATGCCACTACAACCCCAAGGCCCGTACTGGCGCGGAGGCGTGTCCTTTTAATACCCTCTACTGGCATTTTCTTATAAAACACGAAGCACGGCTGCGGGCCAACCCCAGGTTTGGCCCTGCCGTGCTTGGACTCAAACATCTCACCGCTGCCGAGCGCGTCGCCGTGCGAGAACATACAGCAATGCTGTTATCCGCTCTCGATGACTTATGAGGCCTGGCGGAGGAGCAGTTCCTCTTCTTTCCCGTTGGAGCGTAGTTCCAGCAGGGTCGCCTCGTTATGCAAATAGCCGTTTCCGTCGGGGTGCAAACCATCCCGCAGGCCCGTGGCAAGCCGCCCGGCCAGGGCCAGGAACTGTCGCTGTTCGGCGGGCGTCAGCACTGCCATGCGACTCTCGACGCTGGCGGCGTGCAGGCGCACGGCTTCGTTTCGTATATATACCCCTTTGGCCGTGAGCACCACCCGCTGTGCCCGGCGGTCGTCCCGATCCTGAGTACGCAGCACCAACCCGTCCCGCTCCAGCCGATCCATTACTCGGGTGATGGTGCTTTTGACGCAGAGCAACAGCGCCCCGACATCCGTCAGGCGCTGGCCGTTGTCTGCATCCAGCTGTTGTAACACCGCAAATTCCAGCGGGCTAAGTTGCTGCTCTGCCAACACCTGTCGGTCACCGTCGTCCACCAGCACGTAGAGTTCGTGAATCAGGCGATGCTGCTCCTTCGCCTGCGAGACTGCGCCATTTTTCATAGAGGCCACCTTACGAGGATGTAAATGTTGCTCATGCAATTATACGCATAGCGTAGCGAAATTGCAAGAGGCAATTTGCATATATGTCACGATGAAAAGGATGAAGGATGAGGTATGAAAGACCGGAGCATACGACCAGTTGGCAGGTGGCGGTTCGCAGGTGGCAGGTAGCAGGTGGCAGGTAGCAGGTAGCAGGTGGCAGATGGCAGATGGCAGTTCGCAGCCTGACTGAGCCTGTCCTGGCGTCTGCCAATCGCCAATCACTTATCTCAAATCTCCAATCGCTCATTTCTGACCACCGCCCGTTCCAGCCAGGCGTCGCAGCTGGCGAGCCAGACCAGGGTGGCTTCGAGTTGGCCGATGCGAAAGTGTAGTACCAGCCAGTCGTAGGAGTTGTCGGTGGCGAGTTGGGTCAGTTGGCTCCGCAACTCGGCCAGCCAGCCCTGGCATGCGGCCCGTTGCGCGGCAATCAGGTGGGCGGCGGTGGGGCGGCCCACGTCGCAGGCAAAGTAGAGCTTGGCCAGAAATTCCAGCCGGAAGTCGCGCCCATGCTGCACGGGTGTGCCGATCCAGCGTTCGAGCGCTGTCTGGCCTGCCTCAGTCAGTCGCAGCAGCTTGCGCGGTGGGCGGCTGCCCTGGGCTGCTGTGTCGCTGGCGAGGTAACCTTCCTCCTCTAGCTTGGCCAACAGCGCGTAGACCTGGCTCTGCTTGAGGCTCCAGACCAGGCCCAGCTCCTCGCTGGCTAGCAGCCGCTGATAAATGTCGTAGCCGTGGGCCGCCCCTTGCCGCACAAAGCCCAGCAGTGCATGTTCAATTGTGAGAGGCAGCTTCACCATTGGCATAAGCGTTCCTAACAAAATGTTGATTAGGGGTTAAGGGTTAGGGGTCAAGGGTTAGCTGTAATGCTTTACAGTGAAATTAACCCCTAACCCCTAACCCCTAACCCTTGCCCGCCCGTTGCTCACATCTGCAATCGCCTGGCGGCAGGCGGCGAGCTGGTCGTCCGGCAGAGTGACCTGCATAGTCACATCCTCGGCGAACTGTTCATCGTCAAAGGTGGCCTGGTGAGTTTCTAGCACCCGCCGCACCGCCGCATAGTCGGCATAGCTCGCCTGCACGGTGAGGGCACTGGTGGCAATGCGCAGGGTGTGTGGCAGCAGCGCCAGCACCGCTTTCGTGGTGTCGCCATAGGCCCGCACCAGGCCGCCGGTGCCCAGCAGCGTGCCGCCGAAGTAGCGCGTCGCCACCACCGTCACGTCGCCCAGGTCGCTGCCCCGCAGCACCGCCAGCATGGGCCGCCCCGCCGTGCCGGAAGGTTCGCCATCATCGCTCATCCCGGCGATCTGGCTTGCGCCATAGCCCACCAGGTAGGCGTAGCAGTGGTGCGAGGCGGTGGGAAACTCGGCCCGCACGGCGGCGATATAAGCTTTTGCCGCCTCCACCGTTGGGGTATGGGCCGCGCTGCCAATAAAGCGCGAGTTCGCTACCAGCAATTCAGTTCGGGCAGGCCCGGCGGGGATCGGGTAGGAGTTCATAAGGAGAGAACCAAGAACTGATTTTAGATTTTAGATTTTGGATTTTAGAGTACGCAGTGTGCTTCAGCGTTCAGCATTGGCTTTCATACTTCATACTTCATACTTCTCGTTCGTCAGCAGTGCCCGCTCCACCGGGGGCAGTTCATCCCAGGAGCGGGCCAGCCAGCTCACGCCCTGGAGGAATGCGTTGGCCTTGTCGGTGTCGGGGTAGACCTGCCGTAGCAGCGCCCAGAAGGCCGGGCTATGGTCGGCATGTACAGCGTGGGCCAGTTCGTGGGCTACCACCGCTTCCAGCACCCAGGGCGGCATGTGGCGCAGGGAGGCGTTGAGCCGGATGCTGCGGGTGCGGCTGCTGTAGCTGCCCCAGCACGAACTCTGGCCGGTGCTGAAGCTCACGGCGCTCACATCCAGCGGCTGCGGGAAGCGGCGGGCCACCCGCTGGGCCAGGGCCAGCGCATCGTCCTCACCGTTAATCTGGCGGGCGCGCTGGCGGCGCAACAGGCGGCGGGCCAGTTCCACCAGCGCCGTTTCAACCACGGGCCGGGCGGCACGTTGGGGCACACTGACATACATGGTGCCATTGCGCAGCCGGGCGTTGATGTTCTTCACCGCCTTGCGCTCCACCACCAGGGCCAGTGTCACGTTGTCAACAGTCAGTGTGTTGGGAAATTCAGTTGGCATGGCGAGAGCATAGCACAGGGGAGCAGGGGGCGCAAATGGCAGGCTTTCCATTTTCTCGCTGGCATAAAAACGAGCGGCACGAAGAGACTTTCTTGCGCCGCTCGCATGCCATCCAGTTGGCAAATGCTATATCAATTTGCAACCAGGCAATCAGCAAGCGCCTCACACCACCCGCCGGGCGATCATCACATCCATCGCATGCTGGTGGGGCACGCCGCTGGAGTTGCAGTCGAAGATAAGCTCCTGGAAGGCGACGATCTCCCAATCCCAATAGTAGCCCAGCAGTTCGCCGGAGCGGTAGAAAAACTCATCGGGCTGGTAGTCGGGCGGCAGGCCGATAAAGGGCTTTTCCACAAAGGCGTTGAAGGCATTGTAGCCACCAATGCGGGTCATCTGCTTGTAGTGGCTGAACACCTCGCTTCGCATGGGTTGGGGGAAGTGCTGAATCACCCCGCTGGCGTAGACGATGTCCACCGGCTCGGCCAGGCGGTAGCTCAGCACATCGGCCTGGATTGTTTCGAGCCGCACGTCCTCTTCGCTGGCCCAGGCCGCTGCTTTGGCCAAACCTGGCCCCGACACATCGAGTGCGGTCACGTTGCAGCCGTGGCAGGCAAAATAGATCGAGTCGCGCCCTTCGCCGCAGCCCAGGTCAAGCACCCGTTTGCCCCGAGCGGCCCCCGGCCCAAAGCGGCCCATCAGCTGCATCGCCAGGTCGTTTGGCTCGCGCCCCCAGTAAAACTCGGCCTTGCTGTAGACCTCGTCCATCGCTGCCTGCATGGTGTACTCCTCGCGTGTAGAGATTGGAGATTGAGAGAACCAGGAATAGTGAATCGTTTGCAGCCTTCAGTCGGCAGTTAGCCGTTTTCTCAACGATAAGCATTGCTCACTGCCAACTGCAAACTGCTAGCCGACTTCCGTCTCCCGTCTTCGGTCAAAATTATACCACCGGCTGGCCGCCAAGCACCCGCAGGTGCAGCAGCACATGGGGGTAAATCAGGTAAAGCCGCTGGAGCGCCGCTGCCGGGAGCAGCCACACCTCGCCTGCTGCCGCCATCACCGCATGGGCCTCGTGGGTGCCACTGGCCAACGCGGCTCGCCCGCCCACCATCACGCCGGGTTGGCGCAACGTGGTGGTTTGCCCATGGTCATGCAGACTCACCGCGCCTGCCACCAGCATGTAGCCTGCCCTGGCAGCCTCGCCCGGGCGAAACAGGGTGTCGCCCACGGTTACCGGGCGCGGCTCAAATTCCAATGCCAGATCGAGCAGGTTCGACCATGGCACATGGCGAAAGGCCGGGTGCTGAGCCAGCCAGTCGGTACGGGCAAAGGCGCTATCGAGGTGCAGGCGCGTAGCAATGGGCTGAAGCAGCTTCTGATCTAAACAGAGCAGTTGCACCGGCCCCCGGGCCAGCATGGTGGCGTTGCGCCGATGACCGTGCAGCACGCCCCGTTCGCCTACGCATGTGCCCCGCCCTACCACCTTGAGCAATTGGTCGCCCCGCACAATATCCACCAGCCCGCTATGCACAATGTAGGCCAGATCGGCCAGATCATTTTCTTGTACAATTGTCTCGCCACCATCCCAGGAACGCAGCGTCACCTGGCCCGCCAGCTGCACCCGTTCGGCCATGGGCAGGCGGGCAAACAGCGGCGAGGCCGAGAGTGTTTCCAACACCTCGTCTTCGTGAGTCCACGAAACGGTGTCGCCCACTGCCACCACCAGGCCGCTACGGGCAAATTCTACCCGTTCCAGCAAATCAGAAACCTCGGCGGGCAGCATGTGGTTGCTCGTGTGGGCCAGCACCACCCGCTGGCATTTGGCCGTGAGCGCCCGCAATAGGCGCGGGGTGAGCGTGCTGTGAATGGCCCCGCCGCCCACATCCTGCACGAGTACGCTGGTGCCCTCGGCAAACCGTAACAATTCGCGGTGGCGCTCCGGGCTGATGACGCCCTTACTTTCCAGCTCGGCGAACCACTCTTCATCATAGCGAATGTCGCCCGAATAGCAGAGCGATTGTACGCGCACGGCAATGGTGGGAATGGAATGCACCGTGTACATGGCCTCGAAGCGGCGGCCTTCCAGTTCCAGCGGCACTCCAGGGTCAAGCGGGTAGTGATCAAACAGGTCGGCCACGTCGGCTTCGGAAACGGCCAGCAACGCGCTCAGCACCCGCAGCAGGCTTTTGTAGATCATCGAAGCGGTGATCAAGCGCACGCGGCTACTGGAAGTTAACACCAGTTCCGGCAGGCCCGCCAGGTGGTCTTCATGCAGATGGGTCAGCACCACTTCTGAAATCTGGCTAGGTGAGATGCCAAGATTGCCCAGCCGAATGCCCAGAAACGCCGCTGTATCGAACAGGGTGGCCCGGGCATGGGGCGTGTTGCTGAGGTAGGCCAGAAAACAGGTGGTGATGCCAGACGGGTCAAAACCGTCGCTGCCACCAATAAACTGGAGCGTCAGTTCCTGGCGCAGCAGTGGGCGGGGTGGGGCCAACGTGAGCGGGAGCGGTGTGCCGCTAGCGCGGTAGGGCACGCGGGCCACAACCACGCCTTCCTCCGAGAATACAAACGAGTCGTCCTCCAGGCTGATTGTCACGCCTGCTAACCCACCGCCCGCTTCCAGACTCACCAGTTCTGCCATGTCGTCCACGCGGGGGCTGCGGCCCAACACGTCGTAGTAGCTCACAGCAGAGCATTCGGCCCGCAGCCAGCTGGCCGCGCCGTAGGCTGCCGCGTCAGGCGGTCCGCTCATAGTCTCGGCCAGCACCTGAGCCATGCGGCGAGCCTGGTCGTTGGTGACCGTAATCAGGCGGGTGCGCCGGGCGTTGGCGCCAAAAAAATTCCAGTAGATTG
>JALONX010000775.1 GCA_025454695.1 Chloroflexaceae bacterium | reverse complement strand
GAACCAAGAACCAAGAACCGTCTACGCACACCGATGCCAAAGCTTCCTTGCAATGCATCCACTGTCACCCCGAGCGAAGCGAGGGGTCTTCACTGGCGTGCCATGCAGATTCCTCCCTGCGGTCGGAATGACATTGAGTTGCATGGTGGCCGGCGAAACGTCCTTGACAGACCATGAAGTTGAGGAACAAAGGAGATTGTGCAATTTCGCGCAGAACTATTTCCCTCATTTCCCGTATTTCCTTTGCATTCAATGCTCTGCGCCTCTGCGCCTCTGCGTTTAACTGCTTGTTATCGGCGTGGGCACGCGGAAGGTGAAACTTTCGCCGTGGCGCAGGTAGTGCAGGTCTACATCGAGGCCGGATGCTTCGACGGCATGCAAGAAATCTTCGACGGGCGACTTAAACACGGTGTAGTCGTTGTAGTGGATGGGCAGCACCGCCCGTGGTTGAATGATGCGAATAGCCTGCAGGCCCTGCTTGGCGTCCATCGTCAGCAGAATACCAAAGAGTTGGGTACCGCCCAGGTGCAGCATGGCCAGGTCAACGTTGGGGAAGCGGCGCGGGATGCCGTGCAGGTGCTTTCCCACCAGGGTGTCGCCGGAGATGTAGAGCCGGAAGCGGGGCGGTTCGTCGCCGCTGCCCCATTCGAGCATGCTGCCCATGACGGGCGGCAGCAGCGCCCCCAGCGGCCCTGGCCCGTGGGTGCCCGGCATGGCGGTGATGCGCAACCAGACCTCGCCTTTGGTGATGACGATGCTCTGCCATGTGTCCAGCGACTGGGGGTTATAAAAACCCTGCTTGCGGAGCGAGGCGGCGGCGTGGCGGGTGGTGACAATCGGCAGGTCTTTGCGCAGGTGGGCGGCGGCGATATGATCCCAGTGGTCGCCGTGCATGTGTGAGAGCAGGCAGAGATCGAGGGGCGGCAGCTGCTCAACCTCGATCGCCGGGTCGGTGCGGCGGGCCGAGGTGATGCCGTAGCCCAGGTGGGCGTGGTCGCCCGCATGCAGAAAGTTGGGATCGGTCAGGATGGAAAGGCCGCCGTAGCTGATGATGGTGGTGGCGGTGCCAACAAAGAAGATCGATCCCCGTTCGAGATCGGCCTGACCCGCCCAGCCGGGCAGGTGTACAACCTTTTCGTGTCCCGCGTGCCCTTGCCCCGTCACACTGGCGGCGATGCGCCCCAGAACATAGCCGGTGGCGAGGGCAGCACTAAGGCTGAGCCAGGGCGTTTTTTTCACAAAATCCACTAGCGCGTTTTCAGGCGGCTGTGGTGGTGGCGACGGCAGGTGTGTCATGCTGCTGCTCCGTGTGCGTTTCTGGGTAGAGCAAAATTTTGATCACGTTGTCGGCCTTCTGGTCGAAGAGGCGGTAGGCCTCGGCTGCCAGATTAAAGGAGAGTTTGTGGGTGATGACGAAGCTGGGGTCGCACTCGCCGCTGCGAATTTTGTCGAGCAGCATGTGCCAGTATTGCTGCACATAGACCTGGCCGCCCCGCACGGTGAGGCTTTTTTCCATCATCGCGCCGATGGGGAACTGGTTGGCATAGCCGATGAAGTCGCCGATGATGCTGATGCGTCCGGCTTTGCGAGTGGCGCGGATGGCCGAGGCCAGGGCGTCTACGGCGTCGGTTTCGAGCAGCAGCTTTTTCTGGATTTTGTGGCGCAGCGAGGTGGCGTAACGAAAGCCCGCCGCTTCAATCGCTACGTCTACGCCGCGCCCTTCGGTCAGTTCGCGCAGGCTTTTTACTGGCTCGTTTTCCTCGAAGTTGATGGTTTCGGCCTGAAACTGGCGGCGGGCCACATCGAGCCGGTAGCCAATGTTGTCTATGGCGATGATGCGCTGCACACCCCGGAGGCGGGCTGCTTCCATGGCCATCAGCCCCACCGGGCCGCAGCCGAAAACGGCCACCGTGTCGCCGGGGCCGGTATCGCTAAGCTGGTTGGCGTGCCAGCCGGTGCAGAGGATGTCGGAGAGGACGATTGCCTTTTCGTCGGGCACGTCGTCGGGCAGTTTGAGCAGGCCCAGGTTGGCGTGGGGCACACGCACATAGGCGGCCTGGCAGCCATCGAAGCCGCCGACGATGTGGGAGTAGCCGAAGATGCCGGAGGTCTGCTGGCCGTAGAGTTCCTGCTGGATCAGGCTGTGATTGGTGGTATCGCAGAGGCTGTAGAAGCCCTTCTGGCAATAGTCACATGTGCCACATGCAATAACCGCCGAAACGCAGACTCGGTCGCCGGGCTGCACTTCGGTCACGTCGGGGCCAACCTCTTCCACCACGCCGACGCATTCGTGGCCCAGCACGTCGCCCTTTTCGGTGTCGGGAATTTCGCCGTGAAACAGGTGCAGGTCGGAGCCGCAAATGGTGGTGGTGGTGATGCGGACAATGGCGTCGGTGGGCGCACCCAGCACCGGGCGGGGCCGTTCGTCCACTCGCACGTCTTCTTTGCCGTGAAATACTAAGGCTTGCACAACTCGTCTCCTCTCGTGGCGCAACACTGCAAACAGAGGAAATCGAGCAAGGGCTGTGCCATGCATCGGAAGGTATGAAGGATGAAGGATGAAGGATGAGGTATGAAGAACGAGGAACGAGGAGCGATGATCTGTGTTCCTCGTTCCTCGTTCCTCGTTCCTCGTTACCAGGCGTAGGCGTTGGGGGCTTCGCCGCCAGGGCCGGGCCAGATCTCGTTGAGCCGTCCGAGGATATCGTCCGACAGTTTGATTTCCAGCGCCCGCAGGCTGCCGCTGAGCTGCTCGCCAGTGCGCGGCCCGATGATCGGCGCGGTGACGACCGGGTTGTGCAGCAGCCAGGCCAGGGCCACGTCGGCTGGCCCCTCACCAAGCTCCTGGCAGAGGGACTCGTAGGCTTCCAGCTTGGGGCGATACGTTTCCACCTGCTGCTGCTGGCGCTCGTCGGCCCGGCGGCCCTCGGTGGCTTTGCGCAAGGCCCCACCCAGCAGCCCGCCGCCCAGGGGGCTCCAGGGGATGAGGCCGAGGCCATAGTGCCGACATGCGGGAATCACTTCCAGTTCGATCATGCGGGCGTTGAGGTTGTAGAGGCTTTGTTCGGACACCAGGCCCATAAAGTGGCGGCCCATTGCGGCACACTGGGCGGTGGCGATGTCCCAGCCAGCGAAGTTGCTGCTGCCCACGTAGAGCACTTTGCCCTCGCGCACCAGCTGCTCCATCGCCTGCCAGATCTCCTCCCACGGCGTGCTGCGCTCAACGTGGTGCATCTGGTAGAGGTCAATATGGTCGGTCTGGAGGCGGCGCAAACTATCTTCGCAGGCCTTGCGGATGTGGTAGGCCGACAGGCCCCGCTCGTTTACGCCCTCGCCCATCTTGCCAAAGACTTTGGTGGCCAGCACGACGTGGTCGCGCCGCCCGCCCTGGGCCAGCCAGCGCCCGATGATCTGTTCGGTAACGCCCTCGCCAAGCTTCCAGCCGTAGACGTTGGCGGTGTCGAAGAAGTTGATGCCCTGCTCCAGGGCCTGATCCATAATGGTGAAGCTGTCGGCTT
>JALONX010000774.1 GCA_025454695.1 Chloroflexaceae bacterium | reverse complement strand
GCGGTGGTGCAAACACGGCCACGGGTGTTACTCGTTCACCACAAAAACAGCCTTCTCCACCTGTGCTATAATCAGCTGTTACGTATGGAGAAGCGCTACTACACAGTTGACATCTGGCGGTACCACCACGGCAAGCGCTACAGCGGCCTGTTTGTGGATAGCCTCGACTCGGAGTCGTTCAGCATTGATTGCAGCGACACCTACACACGCCCGGAGCATTACGACCTGCGCGTGGGTGACGTGGTGCGCTGGAAACACAACGAGCGCTACCTCCAGGCGCTGATCGCCGATGTGTACCGCAACGGCACCCTGCTCAAAGTCGCCCTTGAGCAGCCCACCATGCTGCCGACTGATTACTTTCCCTACTGAAGTAGCTTCGCCAGCATGGCGAGTGCTGCGTGCTGCGTGCTGCGTGGCGAGTGACGCTTGGTGAACGATTGACTGACGACCAGAGACCGACAACCGAATACGAAACGACAAGATGACAAGATGTCAAAGAGAGCTACGCATTACGTTTTACGCATTACGTTTCACGTGATACAGGTTCTCAGTTCTCCCGTCCTCACCCTTCGCGCACCCACACCCGACAGATCACCACCCCCGCCAGCACCAGGGCGCAGGCGATGGCAGCAATGGGGGCGAACCCCACATCGGCCCAAATTCTGGGCGCGACCAGCGACCCGACGACCCGCCCCAGGCCGATGCTGGCCACCCCGAACGACAGCACGGTGCCACGGGCTAGTGGCGCAAGTTCGCTCAGCAGGGGGAAGATGGCCACAATCGCAAACTCCACCCATGTGGCGTAGAGCAAAAACAGCGGCAGAAACAGGCCCCAGTTGCCGCTGCTCAGCGGCAGCAGCAGTTGCAGCAGCCCGGTGACCACAAAGCCAGCCAGCAACATGCGCCGCTTGCCTAGCCGGTCGGCGAAGAGCGCCACACCCAGCGACCCGGCCACCTCGCCAAAGCCAATGAGGCCAAACACGAGGGCTAGTTGCTCGGTGCTAGCGCGAAAATCGGCTTGAAGCCAGCCCGCGTACACCACCCAGATCATCTCGATGCTGCACATGACACAGAACAGAAATGGCAGCGCCGCCGCCACATTGGGCCGGGCCAGCACCCGCAGGTCGAGGCCGGACGCCGTGCCAGCGGGCCGAGTAGCGCGCTGAGCCGACGGCAGTGTGGCCGTGAACGCCAGCACCGCCAGGCCCGCCGCCAACAATACCCAGAATATCGGCGCGGGGCTGTTGGTGGCCGTGGCCAGTTGCGAGAGTGTGGTGACGCCCACTAGCGCCGCCAGCGCCCAGCTCAGCTCTAGCAGGCCCAGCACCCGCGCCCGCAGGGCGTACACGGTGCGGGCGCTGGCGTAGGCCTGAGCCGAAGGGTGGTACAGGGCGGTGGCCAGGCCCATCAGGGCATAGCCCAGCAGAAAGAGCGGGAAACTGGGGGCTAGCGCACACACCAGCGTGCCGAGGCAAAAACAGGCCAGCCCACTCAGCATGGTCACGTTTTCGCCCCTGGCATCAGAAAGGGTGCCGCCGAGCGGGCTAAGCAACGTTGCGCCCACCTGCACCGTCACCAGTAGACTCACGGTTTCTAGGCTCACCCCAAAGCCCGCCGCCAGAAAGGCCAGTAGCGGGTAGAGCAGGCGAAACGAGGTATTCAACACAAAACGGGTAACCAGCAAAACGCCGATTTGTGGCATGGACAGGGGAAGGGGCATATGGTTGACGATTGACGATTGACGATTGACGATTGACGTTGCCCGTAAGGGCGGCGCGAAGCGCTTTTGACGATTGACGATTGACGAGTGCCGTGCGATGTTACCCCGCCCGCAGGGAGGGGGCTTCGGTGCCGTGCATTGCGGGCGGAAACGGAGACCGGGCGCGTGACGAGTGACGAGAGTTGCTTTACTGCTTTGTCAACGAAGGTCTGCTGCAGTGCAGTGCCATGTCACCCCGACCGCAGGGAGGGGTCTTCAATGTGCAGCAATGCAGATTCCTCACTCCGTTCGGAATGACATGGAGGTCACGGTACATGAAGAAACGTTGTTTACAGACGAGTGACGAGTGACCCTTCGACCCTTCGGCTCCGCTCAGGGCAGGCAGGCTCAGGGCAGGCGGAGTGACGAGTGCCGGAACGGCAAAGGAACTGAAGGAAATTACCCTGAGCATCAAGTCGTCATTTCCTTTATTTCCTTTATTTCCCTGTTGTTACGGATTACGGATTACGTTTCACGTTTCACATTTCACATTTCACGTTTCACGCAGCACGAAACCTAAAGCTGCCAGAACAGCGGCATCACCAGCAGCAGCGTCACAAAGCAGACCAGCGTGAGGCCAAACCCAACCCGCACGAAGTCGCCGAAACGGTAGCCGCCGGGGGTCACCATCAGCAGGTTCACCGGGTGGGCAATCGGGGTGAGAAACGAGGCCGAACAGGCGATTGCCACCGCTACCGCCACCGCCGCCGGATTCACATTGGCATTGACCGCAGCGGTAAGCGCAATTGGCCCCACAATCAGTGCCGCCACCTGCCCGCCGATGACCTGCGTCACCAGCACGGTGAAAAGATACAATCCAGCGATGAGGGCCAGCGCACCCATGGGCGCCAGCATGGTGATAAAAGCGTCGCTGATGCGGTCGGCCAGGCCAGTGCTGATGAGGGCCGCGCCAATTGGCAGCATCCCGGCGATCAAAAAGATCACCCGCCATTCTACCGCCCGGTAGGCCTCTTCCATGCGGATGCAGCCCGCCAGCACCAGCGCCACCATGCCAATCAGCATCGCTTCCGGCGTGCTCACCCAGCCCAGGGCCGAAATGCTAATGACCAGCAGCGTGACCAGGGCGGCCAGCCCACCTTTGCGCCGGTCTACCGGCGTGTCGAGGGACTCACGGGGCAGAATGTAGCCCGGCTCGCGGGCTAAGGCCCGCACCCGGTCGGGCGTGCCCACCATCAGCAGCGCGTCGCCCGCTTGCAGGGGCATCACGCCCACATCGGTGCGGTAGGAGCGGGTGCCGCGCCAGATTGCCACGGTGGTGAGGCGAAATTTGTCGCGGAAGCGCAGGTCTTTCAGCGTCTGGCCGACGGCGGGCGAGCGCGGGCCGATGATCACTTCGGCCAACTGCACCGACTGGTCGGCGACGGCGAAGTGGTTGTTGCTCTTGCGGCCAAGAATTGCACCCTCATCTTCCAGCTGCACCACCCGTTCTTCGCGCCCCAGCACCAGCAGCATGTCGTTAGCTTCGATCACGGCGTCGGGCGTAGGCGCGAGGCGAGCTTCACGGCCATGCCAGATCGCCATTACCGTCACACCGAGACGCTCGCCGATGCGGGTGCTACCCAGAGCCTGGCCCACCAGCGGCGAGTCGGGCCGCACCCGCACCTCCCACAGGCGTTCGTCAATAGCTCCGCCGGTAGGCACAAAATCAAGCAGGCTAAGTGGCTGGCCCGTGCGGCTTTGCAGGTCGGAACTGAGCAGAATGTTGGCGGTGGTGTAGTAGGTGGCCATGCCGCCGAGCAGGGTGCCAAAGGCCAGCGGCATCAGCACTTTGGAAGGGCGCACGCCTGCCTGGGACGAGACGCGCACGGCAGCGGGCAGCAGCACGGCCCCGGCGGCGATGTTGTTCATCACCAGCGAAAGCAGCGCCCCCGCGCCCATAAACACCATCACCATGCGGCCTTCGGTTTTGCCGCTGAGCTGAGCCAGCCGTTCCGAAAGCCACTGCACCACGCCAGTGCGTTCCAGGGCCGCCGTGATCACAAATAGCCCGATGATGGTGATCACCGCCGGGCGACTGAAGCCAGCCAGGGCCTGTTCCACCGTGACGACACCGCTCACGCCCAGCGCTAACAGCACCATCAAGGCCACCAGATCGGGGGCGATGCGGTTGCTGCTGATGAGGACGAGGGCCGCCGCTATCACAACCAGGGTGTAGATGGCGGCAAACGAGAGCGGTTCCACGGGGTTTGCCACAATTTGCCACAGAGGCACGGAGAACACAGCGCAGCGGAACGATACCATAGGGCCTCTGGCGCACGAAACTTACGAAAGGGCGCGAAAAACGCGACATCCGACGGTCTTTCGCGTTTTCATGTTTCTTTCGTGTCTTGCGCGTTCCAAACGCCTGTTGATGCCCGCCTTCAATACTGAATCAACGCATGTACCGCATATTTGCCGAGCTTCTCACGCCCGTTGAGGAAGCTGAGTTCAATCACAAAAGCTAGTTCTTCCACCACGCCGCCCGCCTGTTCAATTAACTGCGTTGCGGCAACAATCGTGCCGCCGGTGGCCAGCAGGTCATCCACCACCAGCACCCGTGCGCCGGGCTGAAAAGCGTCGCGGTGAATTTCGAGCTTGTTGGTGCCATATTCGAGGGCATATTCCACCTGGTAGGTGTCGGCGGGGAGCTTGCCAGGCTTGCGCACGGGCACCAGGCCAACCCCCAGCTGAAAGGCCAGCGGAGCACTAAAAATAAAGCCACGGGACTCAACGCCAACGATGGCATCAAGCTTACGGTCGGCATAGCGGTCGGCCAGGGCCTGAATCACCTGGCGAAAAGCCGGGCCGTTGCGCAGCAGCGTGGTGATGTCCTTAAACTGAATACCGGGCAGAGGAAAATCGGGAACATTGCGCACCAGATCGGCCAGATTGGTGTTGGTCATGCCAGCCTCATTTACGATTTGCGATTTACAATTTACGATTTACGATTTACGATTGCCTGAAGGCAGACTCAAGACACACAAGTTGTTTTCCTCTGAGTCCTCTGTGTCTCTGTGGCAAAACGGAGCGGCGGAGCGGAGCCATTATACTCGCCTTCGGGAAGGTGGGCAACACATTTTTTGCCACAGACAACACAGAGAGCACAGAGGCCGGAAAAGTATGAAGTATGAAGTATGAATGCCAATAAACAGCAAGAGCTTCACGTTTCACACAAGCGGTTCTCGGTTTTCGGTTCTGGTCTCTCTGTGTTCTCTGTGGCCTCTGTGGCTAAACAGGGTGTCTACGCTGTTTTGATCGCCGCCGCTGCGCCCAGGTTCAGCTCTTCCACGCTTTGCTGGCGCATGAGGAATTTCTGAATCTTGCCCGTCACCGTCATCGGGAAGGAATCAGTGAACTTGATGTAACGCGGCACCTTGAAGTGGGCGATCTGGCCCTGGCAGAAGGCGCGGATCTCCTCTTCCGTGGCCGTTTCGCCTGCCTTGAGCTTGACCCAGGCCATAATCTCTTCGCCATATCTGGCATCCGGCACACCAATCACTTGCACATCGCTGACCTTGGGATGAGTGTAGAGGAATTCCTCAATCTCGCGAGGATAGACATTCTCGCCCCCGCGAATAATCATGTCCTTGATGCGCCCGACGATGTTGACATACCCTTCTTCATCCATCACCGCCAGGTCGCCAGTGTGCATCCAGCGGGCGCTGTCAATCGCCTTGCGCGTCGCTTCTTCATTGTCCCAGTAGCCCAGCATCACGCTGTAGCCCCGTGTGCAGAGTTCGCCCGCCTGGCCGATGGGCAGCACCTGGCCGCTGGCCGGGTCAATAATTTTGACCTCAAGGTGGGGATGCACCTGGCCCACCGTGCTAACACGCTTATCCAGTGGGGCGTCGGCGCGAGTCTGGAAGCTCACCGGGCTGGTTTCGGTCATGCCGTAGGCGATTTCGACCTCGCCCATGTTCATCAGCGTGTTGACCTTTTTCATCACCTCCACCGGGCAGGGCGAGCCAGCCATGATGCCGGTGCGCAGGCTGGCGAAGTTGAAGCTGGCGAACTCCGGGTGGTCGAGTTCGGCGATGAACATGGTGGGCACGCCGTACAGTGCCGTAGCCCGTTCCTCCTGCACCGCTTCCAGCACCGCCTTTGGCTCAAAGCCCTCGCTGGGGTAGATCATGGTTGCGCCGTGGGTGACGCAGCCCAGGTTGCCCATCACCATGCCGAAGCAGTGGTAGAGCGGCACTGGGATGACGAGGCGATCCTGGTCGGTGAAGTTCATCACGCGGGCCACAAAGTAGCCGTTGTTGAGAATGTTGTGATGACTCAGCGTGGCACCTTTGGGGTAGCCGGTGGTGCCACTGGTGTATTGAATGTTGATCGGGTCGTCGAACTCTTGCTGCCGCTGCACTGCCGCCAGTTGCTCCGGCGACACCTGCTCAGCGTGGGCCAGCAGGTCATTCCATGTCCACATGCCGGGGGCGGCTTCGTCGCCCAGGCGGATGACGGCCCGCAGGTTGGGCAACTTCTCGGCCCGCAGCTGGCCGGGCGTGGCCCCGTGCAGCTCCGGGGCCAGGTCAAGCACCATCTGGGTGTAGTTCGAGCTTTTGAACTGGGGTGCAATCACCAGGGCGCTACAGCCCGACTGTTTCAGGGCATATTCCAGCTCGTTCAAGCGGTAGCTGGGGTTGATGTTGACCAGAATCGCGCCGATTTTGCT